>JBBSDR010000494.1:0-5741 GCA_038240465.1 Gemmatales bacterium | reverse complement strand
TGGATTCGATTGTATCTGTTAGTAATCCATTGCCTTGCGGCTTTGTCTGGGAATTCATTAAGCTCGATACGAAGCGTCATTTGAGGACCATCACGATTCAAGACAATCTCGTGGATGCGCACGTTTTCAAGTCTGGGCGACACGGAAAAGATCGCGTCGATAGGGGTTCTGTTTCTCAAGCTTTCTATCCAGGACATGATGCTCTCCTATGAGAATGGGTAGTGTGGAAGCGTACCTGGGACAACGCCATGCCGCAGATCCTCTACCGGCCTAACATTGAAATGTGGTCCCACATCGCCTGCCCCGTCCCCATTTCCGAATGAATGACCTGCAGAGTGATCCTGGATGACGATCTTCGATCCGTCAGCTCGTGTGTAGGTGTACTCTCGAGTCATAATGGGCTGGTTGCTGCTGTCCTTCACGGTTTGCCCGAATTTATCCGTCATTACCACACGCCGCACAGAATCACACTGTTGCCTCCGTGGAATTCCAGCGTCGATTTTTGCTCGAGAAAATGCTGCGGCGCGACTGCTGTTTGATGACCCGTCAGCGTTAACGATGTAGCTGTTATGCGCCCAGACATCGAATCCCCACTCCTGGCAGCCAACGAAGTAGGTATGATAGTCTGCGACGCGGAAATTGTAAACCGTCGTCACCTCGCCGCTGCACGTCACCGCCTCCACCGTCAGCCACTCGCCCGCCTTCTCGCCACGAATCCGCTCCCCCGCCCGCACGAACGCGCACGCCGTCCAGCCCTTGCCCTCCACATAGATTGGGTGTTCCGCCGTCGTCCGGATCACGCGACCGTTCACATGCAGGTTCAGCACCAATGCCACCCGCACAAAGACTTCCTCGACCCGCTTCAGCACCACCGGACCGTCCGGATCGAACTCGTTCCGCGACCAGACCAGGTCGCCTTCACGCACCTCCTCGATCAGCTTGCTGCCACACTCCCAGCGAATCGGCGTTCCCGCCGCGAAGCACGACTGCATGAATTTGTACGCATTGGCTCCCGCATCGGCCAGGTCCAGCAAGGCCCCCAGCACGTCGCCCTGCTGCCACTTCTCTCCCGCCGATAGCGTCGCCTGTCCCACGCCGATCGCATGCAGACCACCCTGGCCCCATGCACCCACCGCATTCGTCCACTGGCACCGCGTGATCCCACGCAAGCCCGCCAACGCCCCACCCGCGAAGCTCATCGCGCTGTCCCAGATCCGACCCTCCTTGTACGCTTCAATGCCATTGGCCGCACTGCCCACCATCGCGGCCGCCTGCAACGCCCGCATCGCCAATCCCACTGGCGGAATGAACATCAGCGCGATGTTCGCCACCTGGCCGATCTTCGCACCGGCCCGATAACCCTCCGAATTGTAGTCTACCGAATCCATCCCCAGCCAACGACGTCCCCGACCCGTCAAACCCGCCGTGAGCGTGTCCGTTGTTCCCCAGAAGAAATCGTTCGCATGATTTTTGTCCTCCTCACTCACCGTGTCCGAAAGACCCGGCACCGACAGCCGCGCCGCCGTCCACAAGAACCGCCCCAGGTTCATGCCCCACTCGAGCAACTGACCCGGCAACTTGTGCAGGTTCCCGATCAGCTTGCCCACGGCATCGTACCCATCCTGCACTGTGTCCAGGAAGTCACGGTTGGGGTTCGCCACCTCCCGCACGTTCTGCGGGCTGTTCAGGGCATAGCGATAGGCGTTCTTCCCTTCCAGACCGCCCGACTGCTCGTTGATGAAACGCCCCAGGGCCTGGTCGTACCAGTTCATCCCCGTGTATAGCAGGCCCGTCGCCAACTCCAACTCCTGGCCGCCAAAACCGAAACGATCCGCGATCGTCGCGCCGGCCGTCCAGTCCACCTGCGTCCAGGTGCCATTGCTATTGGGGACCCACCCTAACTGACGCGCCGACGACAGATAGGTGTTGTCGATCCGGTAACCGCCCTCACGCTGCCGCTTGAGCGCCCGGCCCGCTGTGTCCAGCAGGTCGATGACTGCCCCTCCCTTGTCGCTGACGTACCACAACAAGCGCACCCCGCCCGACGTGTCCAGCCGCGCCAGCATCTGGCCGCTGGCCGCGTCCGTGACGTAACGCGACTGGACGCCGTTCGAGCCATCCAGGTCGAACAGCAACGTCTGGCCATCGAAACTGTAACGCTGGGTGACGGTCGGGTTCTGCGCATAGGACAGCGGACTCGGCGTCAGGGTCCACGACTGCCAGACCCTCTCCACACGCCGTCCCAGACCGTCGTAGCGATAACTGAGATCGTTGAGCGTGTACGTCGTTCCGGAGAGGACCGTCGTCTCCCTGGCCTCGATCATCCGGTTGAGGTTGTCGTAGCTGTAATCCCAGATGTCGCTTCCGGTTCGCTTGGTCTTGTTGACCAGGTTGCCTTCGAGGTCGTACTGGTAGTTCCAGAGCGTGTCCTGAAGCAATCGATTGCCTGCCCCGATCACGGTGCCGTTGGGGTTGAGATTGCCGATGCCGTCATAACTGAAGCCCTGAGCGCCAAAGCTGGTCATCTGGCCCTTGCTGTCGTAGGTCAGCGAGGTTGTGAAGCTGAAGTCTGGATTGGTCTGGTTGGGGATGGTGCTTGGCGGCGGCGTACTGGAGCCGCTGAGATAGGCGTCGGCCTCGGTCCGCCAGGCGTTGCGGCCCAGGGCCTTGACTAAACCGTTCGCCACGTCGTAAACGTAAGTCAGCGTCTCGATGTTGCGCAGGGCCGTGTAGACGGCAAGGGTGGTGGTCTGACCGGCGCCGTTAAAGGCGTAGTCGGTCGTGATGGTGGTGCCGGTGCCGCCATAGGTGCGGCGGTTGACCTGGCTGACGTGGTTGTAACTGTAGTCGATCTGGGCCAGGGAACTGCTCGGCTGGCTCACGGTCTCTCGCGTCAGCCGGCCGCTGAGCGTGTCATAGGTCCAGGTAGCCACACCGCCGGTCGAATCGGCCAGGCCGGTCCGCTGATCGGCGGCGTTATAGGTGTTGGTCAGGGCGATGCCCCAGACGTCCGTGGACGAGAGCAGGCGGTTGAACGGGTCCGACGTCTGCGACACGGTCCCGGTGGCATTGGTGATCGTCGTCAAGTTGTTCAGGAGGTCGCGGCTGCTGGTGATCGTGGCCACCTGCGTGCCGCTGCTGTCGAACCACAGTTCCTGCGTGGCCCGGCCAAGAGCATCATAAGTGAAATCGCGACGGCGGCCGTTGCGGTCGGTCTGCGAGGTCATCTCGCTGGCGGCATCGTAGGCGGGCAAAGAAAAGGGTCGCACCCTGATCCAAACCGACTTAAGATTTGGATCAGGGGTTGACCCCGTTTCGTTGCCAAGTCGTTGATTGCTAACTATTTACCGTTTCGGTTCCTGACACCTTTTCGGCCTCTAACTATTTACCGTTTCGGTTCCTGACACCTTTTCGGCCTCTTTGTCTTTTCCTTGTGCGTGCGGGCGTCGGTTCGGCCCTGTCCGGCGACGTGATCGCCGTCACAGTGGCAAGGCCGAGAATAGAGGATTCGGTTTCGGATCAGTGACCGATTGGCGCACGAATGGAATTCGTTTGGCGTGGGGGAACATGCGCCACCCTCCCCAACCGGGTACTACTTCTGAGTGGGACTCAACCCATCGGAAGATGGTAGCGATCTGCTTTTTCTCAAGCCGTTCAATGTGACCACGGAAGCCCCAGTAGATTCGCCCGGCTTCGATGCACTCCTTGTCAGTTTGGATGACAGAGGGGCTGTATGTAAGGACGGGAGAGTCGAACAGGTCAAGGGCTACCATTGAACCCGGCGGGCTGTAGACGAGCCTATCTTTCGCCCATTCGGGGATGAGATAGACGGTCTCCAGTCCCAGTAATGCCGCCCGGAGCGGCTGGGGAACACGTCCAGTTTGGTGGGCGGCTGAATCATCGTAGACCACGGCCATGTCAGGGAACGTGGTCAGGAGCCAGGAGTGGAAGCCGGCTGCATCTTCGGGTGCTGCGAAGCAGTTTAGCTGGCGGTTCATGGGTCCATTCTCCTCCAGCCGGGAGCAGGTCTCCAGCCCGGTTGGAGATCGGGGTTAATCAGGCTGGGGAGGCGACCATTCTTGTCGTGGAAAATGATCGTCCTGTCTGGCCCGACAGCCTTTCTGATGTCCTCGATGGCGGCACGCTCTCGCCCACTGGGGCGGAACCCGCCTCGGGTGCGCATATCGCCAACCTGATGAATCCGACCTTGGGCATCGATCACGTCGGCTGTCCTGACCTGCCCGTTATTCAGAACGACATCCTGCTCCATCCTCCCTCCCGCTGCTTGGCGAATTTCACGCTGCCTCGCTGTATGCGCTGGCCCCCGGCCTGCGGGGGTTCCTCGTTGGCCGGCTGCTTGGGCAGCCCGGTGCTTTGCCCATCGAGCTTGGGCGGCGGCCCGACGCTTGGCCGACAGATCGCCCGTGCCGCCGCAGTTGTCTGCGTTATGCGCCCAAACACTGAATCCCCAACTGGTATCCCCGACGAAGTAGGTGTGGAAGTCCGCCACCCGCAGATTGTAGACCGTCTCATACTCGCCAGTATCGTAGACCTCCTCGACCGCCACCCACTGCCCGTCATGACTCAGCAGCAGATCGCCCGTCTGAAGCTCACCGGCCGGAACGAAGTCCCACGCTCGCTTGACGAAACACGGATGCTCCGCCGTCGTCCGGATGACCTGGTCTCGCACATGCACATGCAGGATCTTAGCGGTCCGGACGAATACCTCCTCGATCACCTTCAGCACCAGAGGACCATACGGATCGAACTCATCGCGCGACCACACGCGTTCCCCGACCGCGAACTTCTCGATGCCCTTGCTGCCGTATTCCCACAGCAGCGGCGTCCCCGCCGCGAAACAGGACTGCAGGTAACGATACGCATTCGCTCCCGCCTCGGCCAGATCCAGCAAGCCCCCCAGCACGTCATCGTTCTGGTACTTCTCCCAGGCGCTCGCCAGTTGCGCGATCGCCCCGAACGCATGCAATCCGTACTCCGCTGTTTTTAGCACTCCCGTTGCCAGCCGGCACGAACTCAGGCCGCGCATCTTCGCCAGCATCGCCCCGCCAAACGCCATCGTCGCGTCCCACACCCGACCCTCCGATAACGCCTCGACACCGTTGATCGCCCCACCTGTCGCCGCCAGGGTGTTCACCAGACCCGCCAACCCGAACGGGCTGACGAAGTTCAACGCGATTCCCGCTGCCTGACCAACGTACTCCCCGGCCTGGTACGCCTGCGAACCGTAATCCACTTCATCGATGTCCAACCAGCGACGCACCCGCGCCGTCAACCCCGCCGTCAAACGATCCGACACTCCCGCCAGGAAGTCCCCCGCGTTGTTCCAGGCTTGCTCCCCAATCAGGGCGCTGATGCCCAGCATGCGTCCAACCAATCCCCACGGCGTCACCCGCGCCGTCGCATCCACCGCCACCAGGTTCCCCGGGCTGTTGTAAGGGAAGCGATACGCATTGGTCCCGTCCAGAGCGCCCGGCTGCTCGCTGATGGAACGCGCCAGTTCCTGCGCATACCAACGCAGACCCGAGTACAAGAGACCCGTCGCCGCGTCCAACTCCTGCCCGCCATAGCCGAAACGATCCGACAGCGTCGCCGGCGGCGTCCAGTCCACCGCCGTCCAGGTCCCGTCTCGGTTAAACACCCAGCCGATCTGTTCCGTCGTCGCCAGATAGGTGTTTTCGACCTTGAAGCCTCCCTGCTTGAGACGCTTGATCGCTCGACCC
>JBBSDR010000493.1:0-5761 GCA_038240465.1 Gemmatales bacterium | reverse complement strand
TGCTCAGTTCAAAGGAGCGCGAGGCTTTCGATCTCAGCAAGGAGCCGAAGGACAGCTACGACGTCTACAACGCTTCGCCTTCACGGACCCCGAACCGATTTGGCCTTGGCTGTCTGCTCGCTCGCCGGCTTGCGGAGGCGGGAGCGCGGTTCATTGAGGTGACGACGGAATACATTCCCTTCGTCCACTGGGACACGCACGAGAACGGTCACACCACGGTCAAGCGGCTCAAGGGCGAGATCGATCGACCCATCGCCCAACTGATCCTTGACCTGGAGAAACGCGGCCTGCTCAATCGAACGCTGGTCGTGATCGCCAGCGAGTTCAGCCGCGACATGATGATCGAGGGCATTCCCGGCAGCAATGCCCAGGACCAGTCGCGAGCGAAGACCGACGTGATGAAACAGTTGATCCACTACGGCCTGCACCGCCATTTCACGGGATCTGGTTCCGTCGTCATGTTCGGCGGCGGCATGAAGAAGGGCTTCCTTTACGGCGAAACGGCACCCGAGCGGCCGCTGGTGACGACGAAAAACCCGGTGACGATCCGCGATCTGCACGCCACGATCCTGACGGCAATGGGCATCTCGCCGCGGATGGCCTTCGACATCGAGAAACGGCCGTTCTACGCGACCGAGGACGGCAAGGGTCAATCGGTCAAGGCGCTGTTTGCCAAGGGGTAGCGGACAGTCGGTCTACTTGCCGATCATGCGGTGGATGCCATCCCAGCCTTCGCCGGCGGAGGTCGTCTGATAGTCGCGACAGCGCCTGATCATCTGCTGGGCCGGTTGGTCCCGCGGCTTGAGCTGCAACACCTGCTCGAACAGTTCGATGGCCCGTATCCAGTCCTGCTTGCGATAGCTGGTGAGGGCAAGCGAGTACAACTCCACCAGTTTCTCGCCGCTCTCGCTCACCTCGCCCTTGAGTCCAATCAGTTCGTAGACAAGTACACCCGTCTTCTTGCCCTTGACCGACACCCAGTCCAGAGGACGGGCGACGATGCCCTCCTTGGCGGCCTCATAAGTGCTTTCGCTGATCAGGATCTCGGTGCCGTAATACTTGTTCAGACCTTCGAGCCGGCTGGCCAGGTTGACCGCGTCGCCGATCACCGTGTAATTGAGCCTGGCGGCGCTGCCGATGTTGCCAACGATGACCTCGCCCGTGTTCAGGCCGATGCGCGCGAAAAAGAGCGGCTTGTTCTCCACCTTCCACTTCTCGCGCATGTCACGCAGCTTTTCCTGGTTGCGGATCGCTGCCGTACACGCAGCCAGCGCTTGCAAGGAGTTGACGACGGGCGCACCCCAGAAAGCCATGATCGCATCGCCGATGTATTTATCCACGGTGCCGCGGGTCTCGACGATCTGATCGCTCTGGCCGCTGAAGTATTCCGCAAGTTGAGTGACAAGTTCTTCGGGCGTCAGTTGCTCTGAGATGGAAGTGAAGTCGGCGATATCGGAAAAGTAGATGGTGATCGTCCGGCGTTCTCCGCCCAGGCTCGCGTCCTGCCCCGCCGCCAGCATGGCGCGCACAACTTCGGCGGGGACATACTTGCGGAAGGAGCGCAGACTCAGTTTCATGTGCTCCATGGCGACCCCCAGCCGATCGACTTCCTTCACGATTGAATGGGGGATTGGTTCGGCCGCCAGATGGAACTGACCGATCGCTTCCGTCTGCCTGGCCAGGCGTCGCAGCGGCCGGGCGACCTGAAGGGCGACCAGCAAACTGACTCCCACCGCGATGACCCCAATGACGAACACGATGACGATAGTGTTTCGGTTCCCTTGTTGCACTCGCGCCAGGATGCTGCTTTCCGGCACGATGATGCAGAGCAACCAGTCGGGCGTTTGATCGGTCGTCAGGCAGCGGTAAGTGCCACGATAGCGCACTCCATCATGAGTGAAGCGGATTCGCGCCAGACGTTGCAGGTCGGCTTCCGTTTTTTTCTTCAACTCGGTGGGCTTCAGCGTGGGGTTGCGCTGATCCAGTTCGGACAGGAAAGCACGGACAAGGGGGTCTCCGACCTGCTCCGCTTTCAGCAACTGGATGTCCCCTTTGCCCGTTGAGGAACCCGCCGTCTGCTCGAGAATCTCCCGGTTCGGATGCGCGATGACGCTCCGTGTGCGGTCGGCTTTGTACTCGACAATAAACGGAACAAAAGGAAACCCATCGTCGCCTTCGCTCACGTCCTTGAGATAGTCACACAACTGGCTCAGGTAAAACGTGGTGCTGAACACACCGAGCAACGCGCCGTCTCGTTTCACGGGAATGGCGCAAGTGAGACCGGGCCGGTCCGGGTCTCCATTTGCCCTGCGCAACATCCTCGTTTCCGTCCAGACCTGCCTGTCAGCGGTTTTGGTCAGGAGGAATGTCGGTTGCTCACAGGGATGTCCCGGAAAGTACTCGACACGAGACGGCCCCTCGGGATAGCTCGCCGCCGCATACACCTTGATTTCCTCTTTCCGATCGCTTTCTTTCCAGTGCCCCTCCCTCACGGAGAGCGTACCGGGCGGCTCCTGCTTGACATAAAGGATGTCCCCCGTGGATTGCTCGGTGAACCCAAGATAGGTGAACCAGCGATTGCGCTTCATGACATACATCAGGTCGTGGGCGAAACGGGGGTGATCTTTCATCGAGAACTGCGAGGACTCCAGGCGGTCGCGGTTCAGTTCGCATTGTTCGATGGCGTCGAGAAGCAGATGATTGACGTTCTGGTCGATCCGCTTTTCCGCATGGCCGAGCACCTGCTGCGACAGGTCCTCCACCGCCGAACTGGCATTCCAGTAGGAGGTCAAGCCGATGGCGGCTCCCGTGAGGACGAGAAGGCCGAGCAAGAGGGTCAAGAGCGTCACGTGAAACGGAAATTTCATCGTTTGCCTCGTCAGGTGGGACGTCGATCACAACCTCTGCAAATCCTGTGTTTGGGGCAGATCGTCGAGACTGGTCAACCCGAACAGCAGCAAGAATCGCGGGGTCGTGACATACCTCTGATCGCTTTCACCCTCAATGCGTTGCAAGGCGATTAGACCATGCCGGATCAACTGCCGCAACACTCCGCCTGAGTCGGAACCTCGCAGCGAATCGATTTCCTGTCTTGTCGCCGGCTGTTTGTAAGCCACCAGCGACAGCACATCGACCGCCGCCTGCGACAGTCGCGCCTCGCGCACACCGCCGAACAATTTCTCACGCATATTGTTGAATCGCGGTTTCAGCGTCAGGATGTAGCCGCGCTCCTGAAGCTGCACCTGATACGGCCGGCCCTGCAAACGATACGCGCGAGCCAGGCTGTCGATGGCCTCGTGAAACTCCACCTCGCCAAGTCCGCGAATGACCTCCGTGGCACGCTGCGGCGTCAGCGGCGGACCGCCGACGAACAGCAGCGCTTCGAGAATGCGAATCAGCGGTGGGGGTGACGTTTCGCTCATGTCAGGAGAACCATCGCGCGGCGAGCCGCCGGGTTGATCCCGGCGGGCTTCGACAGGACCATCGGGATGAACCCGGCGGCTCGCCTCGGTTTCGAGCAGTTCCGGCGCGCCATCGATTTGCCAGGCGGGCATCCGGTCGAGTGCCGCGGCCATTTCCTCGGCGGAGGGAATCGCTTCGCGCTCGTCGCTGTCCTCGTTCATGGCATCCTGCCTCGCTTTCCCGTGTTGCCCGATCGGCATTGTCCCCCGCTCCGCGCTGCTTGACAAGGGCCTTCAAGTCGAAGCGGAAGAAATGCGCCTGGAGTGTGGCGAAACCGCTCCGTTTCTGTTACTTTATTTTCTTCACCAGCCCGTCCACGAATCACGACCGAGGAGGTCCGGCCGATGTCCAAGAAGCAGAACCGTCGCGAATTCATGCAAACGACCGCCGTCGGGGCAACCGCCCTGACACTGACGGCGGCGACTTACAACCGCGTTCTCGGTGCCGGCGACCGCGTCCGCGTCGGCTTTCTCGGCGTCGGCGGCCGCTGCCAGCAGCATATCGACGTCATCCTCAAAATGCAGGAAGAGAAGAAGGGCGTCGAGCCGGTCGCCGTCTGCGACGTCTGGGATGGCCAGGTCAAACCGGGCGTCATCAAGGGACGCGGCCTGCATCCGTCGGCCGAGCGCTGCGGCATCAAGGACGATGGCAAACACGTCACCAAGTATTTCGAGAAAGTCCTCGATCTGCCCGACGTCGATGTCATCGTCGTGGCCACGCCGGACCACTGGCACGCGCGCATGGCCATCGACGCCATGAAGGCCGGCAAAGACGTATACTGCGAAAAGCCGATGACCAAGACCATCGCGGAGGCCCAGGCCGTCGTCGATGCCGCGAAGGAACACAACCGCGTCATGACCGTCGGCGTCCAGTCGATGGCCGACCCGACCTGGCTGGCGGCGAACGAGTACATCCGCTCGGGCAAGATCGGCCATGTCCTGCAAGGCCAGACGAGCTACCATCGCAACTACCTCGGCGGCCAGTGGCGCTACTATCCGCTGACGAAGGAGATGACGCCCAAGACGATCGACTGGAAGCGTTTCCTCGGCTACGAGTACGAGTGCGCCGGCCAGAAGCTCGGGCCGACGCCGAAGGAGATGCCGTTCGACCGGGCCGTGTGGGCGCAGTGGCGCTGCTACTGGCCGTTCGGCGGCGGCATGTTCACCGACCTGTTCGTCCATCAGACGACGCATCTCATCACCGCGATGGGCGTGAGGTATCCGCGCCGCGTTGTCGGCGCGGGCGGCATCTTCCTCGAATACGATGGCCGGGACGTGCCGGACGTGGCGACCGTCCTCGCGGACTACGACGAGGGCTGTCAGGTCATCATCTCGGCGACGATGTGCAACGACACGCAGCTCGGCGAGGTGATCCGCGGCCGGCTGGCGACGATCCGGTTCAACAGCAAGATCAACGGCGATTACCTGCAAGGGTTCGAGGTCTTCGCGCAGAACATTTCGGGTGGTCCGTCCAAGCCCGGCCAGGACCTCAGCGAGCCGGTGTACACTTTCAAGAACGAGAAGTACAAGGAAGCGGTCAAGGGCAAGCCGCTCGGCGTCGAGGAGCAGGCGACCTACGCCCTGTGGGAGAACTTCCTCGAATGCGTCCGCAGCAAAAAGCGTGAGACCCTCTCGACGCCGGAACTGGGCGCGGCGGCTTTCACGACGGTCAACATGGGCGTGCAGAGCTACCGCAAGGGTCAGGTGCTGTTCTGGGACAAGAGCGGCCGCAAGACGCAACTCGCCGACGCGAGCTGGGCCGAGCAGTGGGAGGCGCGGAGCAAGAAGCGGGGCAAGCCGAACAACATCATCGGCTGGAACGGCGGCAACGCGGGCTGCACCGTCGTGCCTCCGGAGTATCAGAAGCTCGAAGGGCCGTGGACCGACGGCGACAAGGACCCCGCCGAGAAGTCATGAGTTTCACCCGCACGCGGCACGACAGGAATGGCTGCCGTGCCGCGTGCGGATCATTGGAGGAATCCGGCTCGCCTCACCTGTGGGATATACCCTTCCGCCGGAGGGACGAATCAGGACAAGGAGAAGGCCGCAGTGCGTGGGCGAGTTCCTGAGTGAACGCTTGCGTTTCAGGTCCGGAAGGAGTAGAGAATCTATTCAAGAGTGCCTGTATTCCCCCGGCAAGAAAGTGAATCACTCTCGCCGCCGCCCGGCTTGTCCGGGCGGAGCGCTGTTTGGCAACCAGAGAGTGACGACGATGCCCTCGCCGCCGCCCGGCTTGTCCGGGCGGAGCGCTGTTTGACAACCAGAGAGAGGGGCGTCCGTGCCTTCGCCGCCGCCCGGCT
>JBBSDR010000492.1:0-5767 GCA_038240465.1 Gemmatales bacterium | reverse complement strand
CGTCGAGAAGTCCGCGCGCGAGGTCGGATTCGGCGTATTCCCATGCCTCGATCGGTTTCTCCAGGCCAACCAAGCAAACGGCCAGACCTGCTCGCGGAGAGAGGTAGCCGACACGAAAGAGAGCGCGCTCGAAGCCGGAGTTGGCGGCTTTCAAGCGCCCGAACTCGTGGCCGAGCAGGGCTGCCTCAAAGTTGCGCATCGCGGCCGCATACTTGCCCTTGCGACAGAGATAGCCCGCGATGTTGAGGTGACTTGCAGAGGTCTCGGGATGTTGCTCCCCCAGAACCTTCTGCGAAATGGCGAGAGCCTTCTGGTAAAGGGCTAGAGCCTCGGCGTAATTGCCCTGCTTCTGTTGGCAGAAGGCCACGTTGTTGTAGCTATTGGCGGTGTCGCGATGTTGCTCCCCCAGAACCTTCTGGCGAATGGCGAGAGCTTTTTGGTAATAGGGTAGTGCCTCAGCGTACTTACGCTGCGAGTTTAGGGAGTAGGCCACGCCGTTATAGCTCATGGCAGTGTGAGGGTGTTGCTCTCCCAAAACCTTCTGGCGAATGGCGAGAGCCTTCTGGAATAGGGCGAGCGCTTCAACGTGCTTGTCCTGAGCGTCCAGGCAGGCAGCCGAGTTGTAATAACTTCCGGCGGTATCGGGATGTTCCTCCCCCAAAGCCTTCCGGCGAATGGCGAGTGCCTTCTCGTGCAGGGGCATCGCCTCTGCGTACTTGCCTTGAGCACCCAAGCAGCCAGCAAGGTTGGCGTAATTTGCGCCGGTTTCGGGATCTTGCTCCCCCAGAACTTTTTGGTTGATGGCGAGCGCCTTCTGGAACAGGGGCAGAGCGTCGGCCTGCATACCCTGCCCGTTCAGGCAGGCGGCCACGTTGTTGTAGCTCGTTGCGGTGTCGCGATGCTGCTCCCCTAGAACCTTTTGGCGAATTGTGAGAGCCTTCTGGAACATGGGGAGAGCTGCGGCATACTTGCCCTGTGCGTTCAGGCAGGTAGCCACGTTGTCGTAGCTATCAGCGGTATCGGGATGTTGCTCACCGCAAACCTTCTGGCGAATGATGAGGGCTTCCTGATAAAGGGGAAGAGCCTCGACGTGCAGGCCCTGACGGCCCAGGCTGGAGGCGAGAGAGTTGCGACTCGTGGCAGTGTCGGGATGCTGGTCACCGAGAACCTTTTGACGAATTGTGAGAGCCTTCCGGAACAGGGTCAGAGCTGCGATCGGTTTGCCCTGAGCGTTCAGGCAGAAGGCCACTCCGTCGTAACACTTGGCGGTTTCGGGATGTTCCTCCCCCAGAACTTTTTGGCGAATGGCGAGAGCTTCACGAAGTTTCACCTCCGCCTCGCGATAGCGTAAGCCCCGGAGCATTTGAAGACCTTCGAGTTCAACCCCCTCTCCGCGGACCACTTCAACACAGTCCTTCGCAGGCCGCTGCCACGTCTTCATGTTCCAGCGTGCATCGATCACTTCCCAGTGGCTTTCTCCTTGTCGCATGGCACGATACTCGACGATATGCTTCGCCACCTTCACGGCGTCCGCAAACTGGTCCGCATCGATTTTGCGCCCGAACTCTTCCTCCAGCCGCGCGATCTCCTTCTTCTCCTCCTCCGTCAGCTCTTCCACTTTCTCCGGCGGCGCGGCCGACTGCACCGCCAGGGTCAGCGACAGCAGCACACATGCAAGCACACACAGCGTCCTCATTGCTCGTTCTCCTTCGGCAACACCGGAAATGCGATCCCCTCCACCGCCTCCACGCCGCCCACTCGTATCCCTCTACACACTCTCGCGAGCGGCGGCACTCCCTCCGCCTCCTTCATTGTCCCGCGATCCGCGCCCACGCCCGGCGTCACCGCGTAGGTCGCCTGGGCGTCCGCCTCATACACCGTCTTGCCCGCAGGCAACGCCTTCCAGTTCGCTCCACTCCGAGCCGCACGCCACTCCGCATAGCTCGGCAGAGGATTGCTGGATGCCGCGATCACGTACGCCTGCAAACCACTTTTCGCGTCGTCGTCCAGGTACACACGCGTCTCGCCCGTCGGATAACGCAGCCGTTGCCGTAGCGGCGGGATCGTCTCATCCGAGGGCTTGCCCTGCTCGTCCACCGGCCACAGCAGTTGCTCCTTGCCGTCGAAGTTGAAGGCGATCACGTAGAAGTACGCCTCGCGCGACAACTCCACCGTCAGCGTCACCGCATCGCCGTGATTCGCCGCAAACGATTGCTGACCGATCCTTCCGCGAGCCACCGACGCGGCTCCGTCTGTCTGGTAGAGCATCACCTGCAACGGCCGGATGGCGAGCTTGGAAGCAGGTGGATTTGGCTTGTCGGGTTCGCTCGGTGTCGTCGTCTCCGTGTGCTTCGGCCACAAGGCGAACGCGAGAATCGCGATAGCCACGAGGCCCGCCGCGACGGCCATGATCCCGACTCGCGACGGGCGTGAGCGCGGCCCGGCCGCAGGTGTCTCCGGAACAGTCGCCGCGCCGCCGGACGAGTGCAGGAAACGCTCCAACCGCTCGGCCAGCACCGCTGCCGCCGGACGCTCCTCCGCTCTCTTGCGCAGGCAGTCCCCCGCGATGGCCGCCAGCTCGGATGGGACTCCCACCAGAGGTGCCGTCTCCTCGCGGCAGACCTTGTGCAGCAGCTCGACAAGCGAGGACGACTGGAACGGCAAGTTGCCGCTGAGCAGTTGATGGAGGATCACCCCCAGCGCCCAGACGTCGGCAGCCGGCCCGATGTCGGACTGTCCCTCGGCCTGCTCGGGAGCCATGTAGGCGGGAGTTCCCACGACCGCGCCGTCCCCGGTCAGCCGCTGGTTCCCCTCCATGCGGCGCGCCAGGCCGAAGTCGGTGATTTTCGGGCAGCCCAGCGAGGTATTCAGCGCCGCCACGCTGGCGGCAGGGGCGAGGAGCACGTTGTCGGGCTTCAGATCGCGATGGACGATGCCGCGCTCGTGCGCGTGCTGCATCGCCCGCGCCAGCATCGCCACCAGTCGGGCGGCGTCGGCGGGCGGCAGCGGGTCGCGGCCGAGGCGTTTTGCCAGGCTGCCGCCCTCGACGAACTCCAGCGTCAGGAACGGCACGGGGGCCGGCTCGCCGGGCATTGGCATTTGACCGACATCGAACACCTTGACGATGTGCGGATGATCCAGGCCCGCCACGGCACGGGCCTCGGACTCGAAGCGAAGCCGCATCGAGGAGGACATGGCGTCGGTGCGAATCACCTTCAGGGCCACGGTTCGACCCAGCCGGCGGTCATGCGCCTTGAAGACAGAACCCATGCCGCCCTCGCCCAACTTGTCTCCGATCTCGTAGCGCTCTCCATCGACCGGAGAAGATGGCGAGGCAGTCGGGGAATCGGGAAGGTCGAGCGTGGGCTGACAGCCGGGAGCGTCGGTGCTGTGAGCGAGCGTCTCCGGAGCCAGGCTTTCCAGCGGGCGCGCAGGGACGGAGGCGGGTAAAGGGTCGGTCATGGGAGGCTCCCGCACGACTGTGGGATGGGGATATGGAGAATATCATACTTGCCGGCGAGTGCAAATGCGCTGGAAATTCGGCTCAGACAGTTGTGGCCGGGTGATCGAGGTCACCTCGGCGCGCAGAGCGAACACTTTTCAGCACCCCGAGGGGTGTGAAGGGTGTGGAATGAAACGAATCCGACGCTCTCATTTTACGGACAGATGTACACATCACAAGCCCCTTTGAGCGCGCCTCCTTGTGATTTGAGAACGGAATTCCTAAGATAATCGTTCTTGCTCGAACGGTTGCGCCCAACCCCTGTATGAGGACCCGCCATGGCGGAGACAAAAACTATCCTCATCGTCGATGACGATACCGAACTGAGCGACGGTCTGAGGATCATGCTCGAACGTCAGGGTTTTCGCGTCCTTCAGGCCCGCAATGGGCAGGAAGGCAAGAGCATGATCTACTCGCACCATCCCGACCTCGTCATCCTCGACATGATGATGCCGCGGATGGGAGGGTATCCCGTCCTCGAACACTTCCGCGACAAGCCCGAGGCGCCGCCGATCATTATGATCACCGCCAACGAGGGCAGCCGGCACAAGGCGTATGCCGAATACCTCGGCGTCGTCGAGTACCTGCGCAAGCCCTTTGCCATGGAGAAGCTCATGGAAGCGGTCCAGAAGGGCCTCAGCCGCGCTGCCGGCGACACGGAGGAGAAGCCGGATGAGCAATGAGGCCTGCGGGGGCGCGATGCCGTGAATGCCATCATTGAGGCTGCCAGCGTCCTGCTGGCTCGCGGCCAAAACACCACTGAAGTCCTCATCGTTCGCCGCTCCGATGGTCTGCGCTTCTTCGGCGGCTACCTCGCCTTTCCCGGCGGCAAGGTCGATACCAGCGATGCCGACTTCGGTCCCGATCCGCGCCGCGCCGCCGCCGTCCGCGAACTCTTCGAGGAGACCGGCGTCCTCCTCGCGCGCCGCGCCGATGGCTCCCTCGCTTCCGGTTCGTGGCACGATGCTCGCCGTGAAGTGCTGGCCGGCGGCCTCTCCTTCGCCGAGTTTCTCCGCCGCGAACAACTGCACCTCGACGCCGCCGACCTCGTGGACGCCGGCTCGCTCGTGACGCCGCCGTTTTCGCCGTTTCGCTTTGACACTGCCTTCTTCGTCGCCCGTCTGCCGGAGGGACAGAGCGCCGACGTCTGGCCGGGCGAACTCAGCGACGGCTTCTGGACCACTCCCGCCGATGTCCTCGATACCTGGACGCGCGGCGAATCCCTTGTCACGCCGCCGACGCTGACCATGCTCGAGCTGGTCCGCAACGCCTCGATCCTCGAACTGCCGGCACGCCTGAAACCACTGCTGGCTCGGCTGACTGCGGGCGCTCTGCCGCCGATCTGCTTCACGCCCGGCATCTTCATGCTGCCCTTGAAGACAGTCGGACTGCCGCCGACGACCTACACCAACGCTTTCCTCGCCGGCACCGACGTGCGCTGGCTGATCGATCCGGGCGCTCATGAGCCGGCCGAACAACAGCGCCTCTTCGATGCCCTCGACGATCTCCTCGCCGGACAGCGCCTGGCTGGGGTTGTGCTGACGCACCATCATCCCGACCACGTCGGCGGCGCCACGGCGGTTGCCGAGCGCTATCGCGTGCCGGTGCTGGCCCATCCGCTGACGGCGGCCTTGCTCGACGGCAAGGTTCGCGTCGATCGCATGCTGGCCGAGAACGAGCAACTCGACCTGGGTATTGCGCCCGATGGCAGCGGTCCCTGGCACCTCGAAAGCTTGCTCACGCCGGGTCATGCCGCCGGCCATGTCGCTTTTTACGAGCGCCATTATCGCTTTTTGCTGGCGGGAGACCTCGTCTCGACATTATCCTCAGTAGTCATCGCTCCGCCCGACGGCGATCTCGGCGTCTATCTCGAATCGCTCCAGCGCATGCAGGGTCTCGACATTCGCATGCTGCTGCCGGCCCACGGCGGGCCGAGCGTCAAGGTGCGGGCGCTGCTCGGCGATGCGGTGGCGCATCGGCTGAAACGCGAGCAGCAGTTGCTGGCCATCCTGGAAGAGGGTCCGACCAGTGCGGCAACGCTGGCGGAACGGCTCTACGAGGGGTTGCCGGAAACGCTGCGGACGCTGGCTCGCTGGCAAGTGATGGCGGGCCTGGAAAAACTGCGCCGCGAGGGCCGGGCCGTTCCCAGCGACGGCGACGAGTCCCCGTGGCGCTTGACCATACCTCATGCTTCGATCCGTTCGTGATCTGGAGAGGAGTCCGACGTGATGTCCGTTTTGGAGTTGAAGGTCAACGAGGAGCAGG
>JBBSDR010000491.1:0-5767 GCA_038240465.1 Gemmatales bacterium | reverse complement strand
TGGCCCGATCAGGCAGAAAGGATGCGTTGCAGCGCCGCGAGGCCAATCTCAGCGACCGAGCGCGGTCGCACTTGCCACAACGTCGGGTTCAGTAACTCCAGCGACACCCAGCCGTCGTAGCCCACAAGTCGCAACTGCTCGACAATCAAATCGAGCCTCAGATCGCCATCGCCCGGCAGAATACGCTGGGCGTCCGTCGCCAACTCGCGCGGTACTCCCGACAGGTCCGACAGCTGCACATGAAACAGGTTCGCCGGACTGAGCAGCGCGAAGTCCTCCAGTTTGCTCGGCCCAGCGTAGTAGTGAAAGACGTCGAGACAGACGCCGACGTTTGGCTCGCCACACATCGCCGTCAGGGACACTGCCGTCGGCAAACAGGAGCAAAAGCGATCGGTGCCGCGGAACTCCAGCGCCAGCCGAACGTTCGCCGTCGCCGCCCACTGGCCGGCCTCGGCCAGGGACACGACAGCCCTCTGAAGCGAGGTCGCATCGACCGGTTCCGCGAAGTCCGGCGTCAGGATCAGCGTCGGAATGCCGAAGAATTGCAGCAGATCGAGGCGGCTGCGAAAATGCTCGAAATGGACGCGCCGCTGCTCTCCCTGCGACAGCAGCAAGCCGCCCTGGTGAGCAGCTGCCGCCAGCACCATGCCGCGGTCGTCGAGGAGTTTCTTCGTGTCGGCGGCAGAGGACGTTTCGAGATGCTGCTCCAGCTTCGTCAACCAGACTTCCGTCGCCAGACAGCCGGCGTCGGCGTAGGCGTTGACGTCGTCGGCGAAGCTGGAGGGCAAAGTCGTCGCCTGGGAAATGCAGGGCTTCATGCTCTCATGATAGTCAGGGATAGTCCCTGGTCCAGCCAACCGTGTGGATTCGGCCCAGGCGCGCGGCCGGCTTGCTCATCGGCTCCAGGAAGCGCTGGATGGCCAACCACATGTCGCGATGCGGTCCACCATCGGCGTCGATGTTCAGCCCGAGCCTTCCCGCCTCGATGGCGGCCCGGTCGCTGTTGTGCCCCTCGCTGATGCGGAAGTGCAGATACCACATCCCGCCCTGCAGCGAACTGTCGCGGTCGTAGACGAACAGCGGCAGGTTGGCCGGGTCGGTCACGAGACGATTGAACTCGTCAATCAACTCCCGGCTGAGCCGCAACGGCGACACTTCGAGACTGAGATAGCGGAAGCCCTTGGCGGTGAACTGCCGGCGAGCGGCGCTGTCGTCCTCGCCGGGAGCGCGGATGAACAGCACGGTGCGATAGCCCTTGTCGCGCAACCAGTCGATGCCTTCGCTGAAGGGTTTGAGGCCGGATGCGACCTGTTTGCGAGCGATGGCGAACTGCGGAATCTCGACCGGGAGAATGTTCCTCTCGCCGGCCGGGTCCTTCGGCGCCTGTGTCTCTCCCACCTCGGGCGGCGACAGGCGGACCTCTGGCTGTCGTGCGGGTAGCGGCTTCCACGACTGCTCCGTGGGCGAATAGCCGCGGAAGTCGTTCTGAAGTGGCGGCGTGCCGGGCGACACCGTCCCCTGCGGTACAACCCCCTGCGGGACCACTCCCTGCGGGACAGCGCCAGGCGGTAGCGCGCCAGGAGGGAGAGTGCCAGGAGGCAGCGTGCCAGGCAGCGGAGCAGGCACCGGACTGAACCGGCCGCGCGGCAACGGCGGCTGACGGTCACAGGTATTGCACGGTGGAAACCCCGAGATCGCGGGGCCGGGCGGAGGGGTGGTGGGGGTATGCGCACAGCCCGCCAGAGAGCCGAGCAGGACTGCCGCTGTCAGAACGCTGATCTTGCCCACATTCATGGCTTTCGTCTCCTTCCGCGAGATTCGATCCACTCAAGTCTACGTTGCGGCGCGAGGACTTCTCCAGGCGCTACCGGGAGATGCGCGGCGAATTCCTGTCCGGAATGGAATGATCGTGACGGTCGGGCAGGCTGTAGGAGCGGGAGAAGAGCCGGTTATGGCAGCCGGGGTAGAATCGCTTCAGTTTGTCAAGAATCGACGCCATCCTGGCAGCTCTGTTCGGCCATGACGGCGAGGGCGGTCAGGCGTTCTGCCGTCAGGCCGATGCGCTCGAAGCACTCGGCCACGATGCTGTTCGACGCCGTCAGCAGGCAGATGAGCAGATCGATGGGCGTGACGGTGGAGCGCTGGTTCTCGTGCGCGCGGCGGAGGGCCTCGCGGAGCAGGCGAATGACGTTATCCGAGAGGAACTCGCGGTTGAGTTTGATGAGGCAATTCGGGTCGCCTTCTTCCTGGAGGAAGAGTTCCTGAAACTGCACGAGCAGGCGCGGCAGGTCGGCGCGGAGTTGCTCGCCCCAGGTCTTGACGCCGCTATCGGGGGCCGCGAGCAGGCCCATGAAGACGTGCGGAGAGCGGACGGTGTCCCAGCGTGTGGCGTGGGTGAGGCGGACCGTTTCGCGCAGGGCCTGACTCGCCGCGCAGGTAAGCAGGTCCTCGCGCACACCGCCTCCGGATTGGAAGACGTCCGGGATTGGCGTGTCGGGAGTGGCCATGGAGTA
This sequence comes from Gemmatales bacterium, assembly GCA_038240465.1. Taxonomy (GTDB): domain Bacteria; phylum Planctomycetota; class Planctomycetia; order Gemmatales; family Gemmataceae; genus JBBRIK01. The sequence goes on along the minus strand of JBBSDR010000491.1, from coordinate 3,254 downwards.
ATGCTCTGTGGAGTAACGGTTCAACCAGTAGTGATTATGACGGACGCTTTCGTGTTACGCAAGCAGCGAGAGAAAGACAGCGCGCCGGACGAGAAGTCGTGGCATTGCGCCGGGCAACGATGTATCATCACACACAATCGACAGATGCCGTGGTTTTGCCGCTTGCGGCTTGGCGTCTTGCAGCGTTTCGCCGCAAGCGGCCCATTTCCGAGGGTTGGCATGCGCGAAACGCTTCTCCTGCTGGCCCTTGTCGCTCCCTCCCACCTGCGAGGCGCCGAGGCGCCACTCACTTTTCATGGCAAGACTTTCGAGCAGTGGCACGCCGAGCTGAAGCACAAGGATGCGAAGGTGCGAGGCCGGGCGGCGATGGCGCTCGGGCTTGGGCCGTTCGGCAAGGAGTCAACTCCTATCTTGCTCAAGGCGCTGGGGGACAAGAATGGACACGTTCGCCGCTGCGTCCTCGCGGCGCTGGGCGAGTCGGGTCCGAGAGCGAACGCGGCCATTCCTGTTCTCGCCGCCCTGTTGAGCCTGGAGAAAGAGGACCACGTTGCCCTCTACTGCGCGCTGGGCCGTATCGGACCGGAAGCGGGGGATGCCATCCTGGCGGCCTTCGCGGAGAATAGGCGGCACGAGAAAGAAGCCAGCCGAGCATTGCGGGTCATCGGACCTGCCGCTCTTCCGGCGTTGGTGAAGGCCCTGACGCATGAAAAAGTCGAGGTGCGCCGCTTCGCTTTGACAGAGATTGACAGTCTGGGCCGGGAGGCTGCTCCGGCAGTGCCAGCTCTTCTTGCCCTTCTCGAAAAGGAAAGCGGCCTGGAATGCCGTACGTTCGCATTCTCTTCTCTCTGCAAAATTGGCCCGAAGGCGAAAAGCGCGATCCCCTTGCTCATCAAGCGCCTGCACGACGAGAACCAGCGAGATGAAGCCGCCCGAGCGCTTATCGGCATCGGCGAAGCCGCCTTTCCGGCCCTGCGCCAGGCCATCGACAAGGGATCGCCGGCGGTCCGTCTCGCGATCCTCAAGTCGCTTCGACCCGGCTGGAATGGCGCTCTGCCGTTCTTGCTGGCCTCTCTCAGGGAGAGGGATCCGACGATACGGGATGCCGCTGCTGCCACGCTGAATGAGTTCTCCCTCGATCTGGGCGAACATCTGCAACGGTTGCGGGAAGGACTCCGCGATCCGAGTTCGGCTGTTCGCTCGGGCATCTATCTGACTCTCGCTCGCATACGTCCGCAGACTGAAGAGACGGCGCGGCTGCTGGCGCTTGGGATCCTCGACCCCTCGGGGGATTTTGTCGAAGACGTAAAATCGGCATATTTTTTCCATCTCGGGGAGGTTCGCGATGCTGGGGTTGCCGTGTTTCTTCGCGCGCTGAAGCACCGACGCGAGCATGTGCGCGAGACGGCTGCGCGATTACTCATTTTCGCGGATCCAGCCAATCGAGCGATGGTCCTGGGATTGTGCGAGGCCCTGCGTGATAACGAGGTGTCCGTCCGCATCGCCGCCGCACAGACGATCGGCCACCTGGGACCCTCGCTGCGGCGCATCCAACTGGCCAACGAAACGACTTTCGTGGAAGTGGTTGTACCGGCCCTGCAATCTCGGCTGCGAGAAGGGGACGCCCGAGTCCGCATTTGCACGGCTTATGCGCTGTGCCGTGTCGGCTATCCGACAGACGCGGCGTTTCTCCAGATCGCCCGGATTCTGGCTGATCCGTTTGCGGATACTCGCGACCTTCCCATCATCAACTCCTCGTATGACGCCCCTCTCGATCCTCAATGGGAGGCGGTGAGGACGCTCCAACAGTTTGGGGGCCGAGGCCGGGCCGCTGTCCCGTTGCTCATCAAGGAACTTGAAAATCAGGATAGTTTGTATCACTACTCGATGGCAGAGGCCCTCGGACACATTGGTCCCGCCGCGAACGCGGCAGTTCCTGCCCTGGCCAGGACGCTCACTCGGAGCGACGCGTTCTCCACTCTCGCGGAACTGGGAACGGAGGCGCTCAAAGTGCTGCCAGCCGTGCGGGCGCTGACGAAGGAAAGTTCCTACGATGTTCGCCGGACTGCATTTGATCTGCTCGATTCGCTGGTGGAGAGGAAGGTGACGCGATGAGTCGTCCGTGGAGGAGCGATCCGATCTCGCGACTCGGGGCGGAATTGCCACGGCTACGGAGCCGGCAGAATCCAGCCACTGTTTCTTTGCAAAGGATGTTCACCATGAGCCAAACACGATTTTCCTCACCTCTGACCGCTCTGGTGCTGATCTGCACTGCAGTTTGGTTCGGCACGGCCAAACCGGGAACTGCCGATGAGCCGAAGGTGAAAACGACGCACAGTTTCCTCGCCTGCGGTCAGGAGACCTTCATCGTCAACGGCGACGGCAAGGTGACCTGGCAATATCCCCACTCCTCGCGCGATGGCCAGGTCCTCGCCGGCGGCAATGTCCTGCTGGCCCTGTCAAAGGGGAAAGACTACTCGGGCGGCGCTGCCGTCGAGGTGACGCGAGAGGGGAAGATCGTCTTCGAGTTCAAGGGTACGCAATCGGAAGTCAACACCGTCCAGCCGCTCGACAACGGCAACGTCCTTCTGACAGAGGCCGGCGCCCGGCCCCGGCTGCTGGAAGTGTCCCGCCAGGGGAAGATCGCGGTGGAAGTACCTCTGCAAGCGCAGACTGGAGACCATCACCTGCAAACGCGCATGGCCCGCAAACTTGCCAACGGCAATTACCTTGTTCCTCAGTTGCTCGACAAGGTGGTGCGCGAGTACACGCCGGAGGGGAAGATCGTCTGGGAAGTGAAGACGCCGCACTGGCCGTTCACCGCCATCCGCCTGGAGGATGGCAACACGCTCATCAACTGCACCCTGGGCAACCTGGTTATCGAGGTCGACCCCAAGGGCAAGACGGTCTGGCAATTGAGCAACGACGACCTCGCCGGCAAGCCGATCAACGATGCCTGTGGCGGCCAGCGTCTGCCGAACGGGAACACCGTCATCACCAGCCATCATGCCGGGGCGGACCAGATCAAGCTGCTCGAAGTGACCCGCGACAAAAAGCTCGTCTGGACCTACACGGACAGCAGGAAAGCCGGCATTCATCACTTCCAGGTCCTCGACACGAACGGCAAGGCACTGGAAGGAAAGCCGTTGCGCTGAGTGTGGCCCGTCCCGCTGACGCGCTTAACAACACCTTCCCCGTTTAGCCGCGTGCCGCTGGCGGGCGCGGTCTTCGCACACCCACGCCCCCGGCGCGCGGCG
>JBBSDR010000490.1:0-5771 GCA_038240465.1 Gemmatales bacterium | reverse complement strand
TGTCTTCCACGACGGTATCCTCGGAGGGTGCCTATCAACTCCTACAGCTGCCATTCTCGTCTTTCGCGTAACATGTGGAAAGCCCAATCCGCGGGTAAATCAGAAACTGCCGCTCGCCTTACTTCCGGCCGCCTGTCCCTTCACAGCGGCTACAAGGCGTTTATGAAAAAGCACGGCCTGAAGAACGACAGCGAACTGGCCGACCATTTCATTCGCGAGGTGTGCGCCATTGTGAAAAAGCACGGCAGGAAAGCGATCAAGTGGGAAGGCCTGGCGAACTTCGCGACCCGGGATGTAATCATCATGTGCTGGGAAGGCAACAGCACGTTCGCGACCGAGGCGGTCGCTCGCGGCTACACCACGATCACTTGCCCGTGGAATTTCAGCGTGCCGTGGGAACAGTGGAGCATGTACAGTTGCAATGCCAGCCAGTTGAAGAGAGGCGACTCCGTGCTGGGAGCAACCCTTGTGGCCTGGGAACAGCCGCCCCAGTTTCACATTACCAGTCTCCGCAATCTGCCGAGCCGCCAGGAACGCACCTGGGGCCCCGACAACAAGGTGACAGTCGCCGGGTTCGCCGCGCGTTTTCAGCCGCTCGATGCGGTGGCCGGCAAGTTGCTCGAGGCACCGGTCAAGCCGCAAATTGAAGCCGACTTCTCGAGTTCCGTGGGTATCTGTGATTTCCTCGATCCCGTGTTTGCCCTTGACGGCAACGACGCCACGTTTTTCCAATCGGCTGCCGTGCCCCGCGACGGCGACCACTTTACCGTAACGTTCAAGCAACCGAAACTGGTGTACGCGATTGAGGTGCTGACGGGGATCAACAACCGGGGCCTGCTCAATGGCGGTCAGGTGCAGGTTTCGAGCGACGGCACGCACTTCACGACCCTCGGTAAACTCGATCGGGGAACGGCCAAAGTCGCGCTCAAGGAGAACCGAGTTCGAGCGGTTCGTCTGCTTGCCGGCTCCCAGCAAAGCGAACCGCTGGTTGTAAGGGCGATCAACTTGCGCTTGATGGTCGAGGTGTCGGGCGCGGTCCGTAACCCCAATGCGGCCATCGGTATGGGGAACGTCGCTGTGACCAGGGGCGATACGGAATTCGCTTATCCAATCGGCGCCTGCACGGTCCCCGTCATCAACCGGGACTTCACCATCAAGTTCAACAATGGCGGGAATCCCTGTAGATGCAGCGGCCCAATCACTGGATCCGGCAAGGTGGAGATTTACGCGGGCGGCCCAAATGCGCCTCTGACGCTTGACGGTACGGCTCCGAACACCATGCAGGGAACGTGGTTCGTCAAAACCGGCCGCCTCGTACTCGCCAAGCAGCCCGGCGTCGATGCTCTCGGCGGCACAATCGTCGTAGCCGGCCAGGGGGATCACAACGGCTTGCTCTGGAACGGCAACAACCAGGTGAATCATGCCGCTCACATCCAGTTGCTGAGTTCGGACAAAGGTAGCTCCAGCCTGAACCTGAATGGCTTCAGTGACACCATCGGCCGCCTGACACTGGCTGCCGGGACGAAGGTGTTTACCAGCGGTCCCCACGAAGGCGGCGTTCTGAGGGTGAATGAACTGTGGGTCGATGGGCAGCGCTTGCCCCGAGGCGTCTATACGTCCTCCGTGGGCTGGTTGCACGGCAGCGGCCATGTCGTCGCCGGCGATGTGAAGTATGTGGATGTATCGAGCGTGGTGGACGATCCAAACAAGACGGTTGGCGCCGGCAACATCGCCCTGCTCAAGTCCGGCAGCAGCTTCAGGCTGCCCCAAGGCGGTTGCACGGTACATGTGGCGACCGGCGCATTCCCCTTGACGCTTGTCGCCAACGCTGGGGAAGCGAGCTATAACGGCATGATCGCGGGGAATGGCGGCGTGCGAATTGAGGCCGCCGCAAACCATCAGCCCTTTGAAATCTCGGGAACGCAAACCAACTCCTACCAGGGTGGGACGACACTGACGCGCGGCGTATTGAAGCTGAACAAGCCAGCCACGGTTACGGCCATTCCGGGTAATCTGACGCTCGGCGGATCGGCGCCAGAGAACAAAGACGACGGTGTGATTTGGGCCGCCGACGGTCAACTGCTGCCTGCGGCGGTCGTTACCTTGCAAGGCACCCGGGCTTCTTTCCTGGATGTGAACGGCTACAAGGTGGCGCTGAGCAAGGTCATCTTGCCGAGAGTGGCTGTGATCCGCACGGGCAAGGCCGGCACCCTGCACGTCAAACAACTCTTTGTCGATGGCAAGCGGCTCAAGGATGGTGCCTACGCATCCCCGCAATCCTGGCTCGAAGGGACAGGGACGGTGACCGTTGACTCGCGAGTCGATGTACGGGGCGCAATCGGTTCCCCCGACATTCAGATCGGTCAGGGAAACATTGCCAACCTGATCGGCAACGCGAAAATCGGCTATCCCGCGAGCGGTTGCCATCACGACGTGATAACAAACGGGTTCACGCTTGCGCTCGACAGCGGCGACGGCAATGCCTTCTCCTGCACGGGCAGCATTTCGGGTACTGGCAACGTCGAATTCTTCATGGGACCCTCGCACACGGGTTTCAAGGATGCGCCGTTGCTCTTGGGAGGCGACAAACCCAACACCACTACCGGCAAGTTTTTCGTCAAGAAGGGGCGCGTGCAACTGGAGAAGCCTAAGGGTGTCGATGCGATCTCAGGCGACGTGATTGTGGGCGGACAGGGCTTCAACGACTGCTTGTTCTGGAAGCAGAGCGACCAGCTCAAGGACAGCGTCAACATCACGCTGCTCGACGCGGGTAACAGCGGCGCCGCTTATTTGGCTCTCAACGGTTGCAGCGAGACGGCTGCCAGCTTGACGATGACTGTTCACAACAAGATCAAGACCGATGCACCCGAGGGCGGCAGTGGCACGCTGACCGTGAAATCACTGACCATCGGCGGGGTCAACAAACCTGCCGGCGTGTACAGCGCAGCCACCGCTGCCTGGATCGAAGGCAAGGGCAAGGTGATCGTCCGGCCCTGATTCTGCTATGCGGGAGTGGCGAGCCGGGAGCGTAAGAGATCGTCCAGCTTTCGCTGGGCAGGACGGGGCGATAAACAACAATGACTCGCTTCAATGCTAAAGACGGTGAACGGGCGTGCGTCACCAGAGGGCTGCCTCTCGCCACCCGGAGACTCAGCGAAATCGAAACGAGCAACCACCCCGGGACCCCATACAATGAACACCAGTTCCATCCGCTTCTGCAGTCCGTCGTGCCAGGCGCGCATCAAGGCGCCCGTCCAACTCATCGGCCAGAGCCACTGACGCCGGGCCGACGTTCGCACTGGTCGAGGGCGAAGAGTCCTGTTCTCTCGGTGTCGCCTCTCGGCGCAGCGCGTGACCGCTTCCGACAAGACAAAGCCCAAAGGGACCTCACGAAAGGTATCCGCAATGAGTAAACGATTTCGAGCGGGAGTGACTGTGTTGACCGCCGGCGCGATCGCGCTGGCGTGGACACTGGCCGGCGGCCTGGCCGCGACAGCGCCGGTGAAAGACGACAAGAAGGAGACCGCCAAGGACCTCTTCGGTCTCACGAAGGTCCTGCGATTCGATCTGCAAATCCCCGCCAAGGAATGGGACAAGATGCAGCCGCCTCCCGGCAGGGGCTTCCCCGGCGGACCGGGCGGCGGACCCGGCGGACCCGGCGGCGGACCCGGCGGACGCCCCGGCGGATCGGCTGTCCCCGAGAAGCCCGCGGACAAAACCGCCGACGTCCACAAGGGCAGCGGCTTCGGCGTCGAGTTTCCCTGGGCGCACGGCGACCTCACGGCGGAGGGCAAGACCTACAAGGACCTCGGCGTCCGCTTCAAGGGCAACGCCAGCTACATGGCCTCCGCACGCGGCCTGAAGCGCAACCTCAAGATCGACCTCGTTCACTACGACAACGATGTGCGCTTCCACGGTCTCAAGTCGATCAACCTCAATGCCGGCTCCATGGACCCCTCGAAGGCGCGCGAGTCGCTGTCCTTCGCCGTCTTCCGGGCGGCCGGCGTTCCGGCGCCGCGGACCGCTTACGCCGAGGTCACCCTCACCGTGGCCGGCAAGTACGACAAGGAGTACCTCGGCCTGTACACCTTTATCGAACAGGTGGACAAGACCTTTCTGAAGGACCGGTTCAAGAACGGCAAGGGCCTCCTGATGAAGCCGGAAGGGGTGCGCGGCATCGAGTACCTCGGCGACACCTGGGACACTTACAAGGGCCGCTATCGGCCCCGGCACGACCCGTCGAAGAAGGAGGCGCAGCGCGTCATCGACTTCGCGAAGCTGATCCACAAGGCGAACGACGAGCAGTTCCAGAAGGAGATCGCCTCGTACCTCGACGTCGATGAGTTCTTGCGCTTCATCGCCGCCAATGCCCTGCTGTCAAACCTCGACAGTCTCCTGGTGCTGGGACACAACTTTTACCTCTATCTCAACCCGGAGACCAACAAGTTCGTCTTCATCCCCTGGGACATGGACCTGTCGCTGGCCGGCTTCCCGATGGCGGGCGGGCCGGAACAGCAGATGGACCTGAGCCTGAACCATCCGCACGCGGGCGAGAACAAGCTGATCGATCGGCTGCTGGCCATGAAGGACGTCAAGGAGCAGTATCAGAAACTGCTCAAGGAACTGGCGACGACCTGCTTCACGAAGGAGAAGTTGCTGCAGGACATTGAGGCCATCGAGAAGGCGACGAAGGACATTCTTGCCAGGGAAAAGAAGGCGACCGATGCGCGGAAGGAAGGGGCAGGAGGCTTTGGTCCTCCGGGCGGCGGTATGTTCGGCCGATCGACGGACCTGCGAACCTTTGTGGCCAAGCGCACCGAGTCGATCCTGGCGCAGCTCGACGGCAAGAGCAAGGGCTACGTCCCGACGATGGGCTTTGGTCCGGGCGGCTTCGGACCTCCGGGTGGTTTCGGCATCGGCAATTTCTGGGCGAAGCCGGTGCTGGCGACCCTGGACGCCGACAAGGACGGCAAGGTGACGCTCGGCGAACTGCTTGCCGGGGTAAAGAAGTTTTTCAAGGACTCCGACAAGAACAAGAAGGGCTTCCTCGATGAGAAGGCCCTCGTGGAGGGGATTGGTCGCCTGATGCCGGCGCCGGGCGGCTTTGGGCCTCCGGGCGGTGGGCCGGGCGGGCGTCCCGGCGGCGGGCCAGGCGGGTTCGGAGGGTTCGGGCCGGGCAACACGATCGCCAGCGCCATCGTCAAGCGTGCCGACAAGGACAAGGACGGCAAGGTAACGCTCGACGAACTGATCGCGGCCGCGGAATCGTTGTTCAAGGAAGCTGACAAGGATAAGAAGGGCAAGCTCGAGGAGAAGGAAATCGTCACGGCCATCAATCTGTTGTCCCCCCCACCGGCTTTCAACCCCGGCGGTGGATTCGGCCCTGGCGGTTTTGGGGCGCCTCCTCAGCCCGGCCAGGTCCTGGGGCAGAATATCCAGGACCAGTTGAAGCTGACCTCCGAACAGAAGAAGCAACTGGAGGAACTGCAGAAGGACGTCGAAGGCCGGCTCGGCAAGATCCTCACCGACGAGCAGAAGAAGCAGCTCAAGGAGATCCGCGAGCGAGGCCCGGGCGGATTTGGTCCTGGCGGATTTGGCCCGCCTGGAGTTGGCCCTCTGGGAGGACGGCCCCAGTCCGAGGAGCCGAAGAAGGAGGAGAAGAAACCGTAACGCCCGTCAGCGATTGATTGCGTTTCGCGCTCTCCGGATCGCGAAACGCAAAGCGGCATGGTTCAAAGTTGCCCGGTTCGGTGACATACTTCGTGGGGGCC
>JBBSDR010000489.1:0-5783 GCA_038240465.1 Gemmatales bacterium | reverse complement strand
GGCACGCGCTCCGCTCCGAGGACTCCGCGTCGCGGCTAACCCGTGTGCGTTTTCATTCCTCGAACAGCGCCACGCTCGCCGTGAACCCATGAATGAAGTTCTGTCCGCCGATCGGCCCCAGCTCGCCGGCCGCGAAGAAGCCAGCCAGAGGAATCGGCCCCGCCTCGGAACGGATCGTCCGCGCATCGTGATCGGGTGAGCCGAACAGACGCTCGCCCCGGCCATTGCACGAAAACACCAGCGCTCCCGCCGCCGGCCGCGAATGAACGCCGGCATCGCGCTGCAACAGTGCATGCAGCTCGCGGTCGGCCGTCTCGCCGTCGCGCAGATGAAACTGCACCGTCTGGCCGGGCAGCACATGGTCGCCGACCTCCATCGCGCCCGTGCGGCGATCGAGTCCGCTGACGTTGCGGATCAGGAAGTCGCCCGGCTCGAATTCGCCGAGGAACTCATTGATTACTCGGCCCAGTTGCAAGCCCTGCTGCAACAGTTCCTGATCGCGCGGATTCATTGTCTGCCACATCTCCTGCAACACTTCCAGCGGCGGCCTGCCCGCCAGTTCCAGGATCATGTTCTCCTGCGACTTCGTGACCTCAAGATGCTGCCCGATCGGCCGGCAACCCTGCGACACGATGCAGCGCAGGCCGATCGCTCCCTGCAATAGCACTCCCACCGCCCCCGCGTCTTGCACTCGATCGTCCATCAGGAGGCGAGTCTGTCCCCGGCCATGCGCACCGCTCGCCATGCCGCCGATCACACGCAGCCCCTGGTAATCCTCGTTGAGACGATCGAGGAAATAATCCGAGGGAAAGGTGAACGGATCGCCCAGCAGCAACATGGCCGACGTCTTCGTCTCGACTCCAACCAGCCCATCCGGCCAGCCCAGCAGACTGTAACCCTCCGACGTCTGCTCCAGATGCAGATGAAACGGCTCCAGCGATACCATCGACGGACTGTTCCATTTGCCGAGCCAAACACTCAGGCCAGGACGGCGCTCGATCTCCCGATCGTTGCCGAGAACACCCTCGCCGTTGCAGCCAATCAGAACACGGGGACCGAGACGGGTCCGGACAGTCGCGGCCAGCCGCTCCGCATCCTCCGCGTGATGCGGAGTGAAGAAGATCACTCCAAGGTCCGGCTGCGACACCCGACCCGCCAGGACGCTACAGACCTCGTCGAGGGCAGCGGAGGCCACAGGGTTCGTGGAGAGAGAAGCCGCGAATGGCATGGGAACATCCGGAGAAAGAGAGAGACAATTGCAAACTGCAAATTGCAAATTGCAAATTGCAAATTGAAGAAGACAGACTCAGAGGACACGCTCGAAGATGGAGAAACTCCCCTGCGGGCGGAAGTTCTGCTTGTAAAAGCGAACCAGATTCGGCACGTCGGAACTCACCTGCGCCGCCACGGTCTCGCCGTTGATGTCCTGCATCAGCCGGGCGGCATGGCCGAGCAGGTCCAGACCCAGAGCGCTCGTATCGCGCGGCTCCGTCACGAAGAAGCTGAACAGCCCGTTGATCCGCTTGGCCGTCAGTCCCTCGGCGCCGAACGCGCCGAGACGGAAGCAGGGCATGGCCGAGTCCACCTGCTTGGGATCGGCAAAACTCGAGTTCAAGATCAAGGCGCCAACCGCGACCGCACGGTTTTCGGTGCGATGACGCAGGCAAAAGAGCGACGACGGAGCGAACCACGGGTTGCGGAACCAGGCGCGTTCGATTTCGGCCAGCGGAGCGCGCAGGACGTCGGGAGCGGACGCCTTCAGCAGAGGTAGGTCCTCCGGCGTCAACGGCGACAGCGGCGTCGGAGCGCGGATGGCGGGAGTGGGCATCTCGACCAAGTCGAGAACGAAGTTGAGGACCTCGCGCGACTGGGTGAACTGCTGCCCAAGGAAGAACTCCTTGACCGGTTCCCAGTCGCCGCGATAAGCCGCCCATGGATGCGTGAGTCCGCGTTCCTTCATGGTTTCGAGAAGGCGCGCGAACAGCGGCGCGGCGAAATGCTCCTGGCCCTTGCGGCACCACGGATAGCTGATTCGGCCATTGGGCTGGAACGTGGCGTAACCGGCCGGGATGCCCTCCTCGATCGCGTAAAGCCGTGAGGCGGGATCGAAGTCGGCAGCGCGGAGGCGGCGGCGCACTTCATCGACTGTCGCCGGCTTGAACTTCGGCAGCGACGATGCCGCCTCGTTGTAAATGCTCACCTGCGCGAGTTCGTCGCCGGGTTGATAAGTGCGGATCGTCATCACTCACGTCCTCGCATCAGCGTTTGCTCCGGTTTCGACAGGACGGGTCCGGATCGGCTTTCAGGGGATCGGGCGAGGCTGGCATGAAGCGAGAAGTCCTCGGGGAAGGAAGGTGACACAGGAGGATATCGTTACCTTATGTTTTTCCGCGAATCCACGCAAGTCTCGCCTGGTCCGCAGCCGATGGGCGATGAGGAGGATTGTTGTTCTCCGCCGCTTGCGGCTTTGCACAGGAACGCACCCGATGCACCTCATCGATCTCGATACCGTGACTGCCGGCCAGGGGCTGTCTGTCGTCGCCTGTAGTGTCGGCCTGGGCGTGGGCGGCTTCGTCTGGCTGCTCGGCGGCCTCGGCTATCGCTTCTGGATCGTCCTGCTGATCACCCTCGGCGCCGGCGTCTACGGTCTCTCCATCGGCGAGGCGTTCGGCGTTCAGCCGTTGGTTTCCGGTCTGCTGCTGGCCATCGCCGGTGGGGTGCTGGCGCTGGCGCGCGTTGGGGCGTTCCTTGCCGGAGGCATCGTCGTCAGCGTCCTGGCCGAGCGGATCATGCCGGGGTGGAATGAGCCGTTCATCTTCTTCTTCGTCGGTGGCTTTCTCGGACTGTCGCTGTTTCGCTTCTGGTTCATGGTCCTGTCGAGCCTGGCCGGCGCGCTGATGGCCTCGTACTCGCTGCTCTGGCTTCTCGACGCTCTGGGGAAGCTCGACGCGATCGACTTCGCCACACGCAAGCCGACCCTGCTCAACTGGGCCTGCGGCGGGGCAGCGTTTCTGGGCCTGCTGATTCAGGTCGGTATCGCGCGGCGCTTGCGGCCAGGTAGAAGGGAGAGGGACGAGGAGGATGACCGGGAAGAGGAGTCGAAGTTGCCGAGATGGCTGCCGTTCGGGGGCAGCAGCGGCAAGAAGAGACGAAGGGCCGCCTGAGCGCCCCTTCCTTCAATCACGACTATCATCTCCGTAACGGCCCCATCGAACTGGTGCCCCGGGCGACCGAGATCACGGACACCCGCCACACCCCCGCCTCCTTACCCTTCGTGACGATCAAGGTGAATGGAAGGACGATGGTCTCCATCTCAGGAGTTTTCGAGTCAAGATAACTGTACGTCCACACTAGCTCGCCTTTGAACTTGGCCTCCCCACCTCCTGGAGCCATCTCCTCGGCGGTGATCCGCCAGGATTCAAATCTAGAATAGTCTCTGGCATCTTGCTGTAGCCCGTTGTTCCTGAAGTTGAATTCGCCGGCTTTTTTCTCTGCGGCCTGCAGCCGGTCGCGGTATTCGGGGGAGAGAAGACCATAGGCCGCCTTCGAGTTATCGGCCTTTACGGTATTCATGAATTCTTCCCCTAACGACCTCGCCCACTTGAGATCTTCGTCGCCCCTCGTCCCCGTGGGGGCTTTTCCAGGGGCGGTCGCGGGCGGAGTAGAGGAAGAACAACCGCTCGCACTCAGGGCGGAAAGCAGCGACGCGCAGAGGAACACAAGGATCTTTTTCATATTCAATTGCTCTTGGGTGGTGTCGGAGGATCGTTGAAAAGCCTCGGAAACCCTCGGAATTTCTCGAGAATTCTAGCGAAAAACAGGCCCGTTCATGATGCCAAGACACTGCACGCTCTTGGGGAATCGAACTATGGCAGGACCGGAATGGGCCAGGTCTGGGTAACGGTTTCCGCCGCGCCGGGTTCGCGGGCGCGGGGCCGCGGCAAGAAGAGACGCAGGGCCACCTGAGTGGCCCTTTTTTCAACAACCGCGCGCGAGGGATGTAATTCTGCTCTTGTCGCGCCGAACAGGGAGGCTTGGCCCCGCTCGCCGTAGTGCACCAGCGAGCGTTGTCGAGAGAGAGGCCGTCTCGTCCAGGGAATGAGACGGCATCCCTCATGGTCGATTGCGAAGGTCCTACGCAAATCACTTCTTGACTGCCTCAACCCGGTAGCTGCCGTCCCAGGCAGTCGTCCAGCTCATGGTGGCCGCGCCGTTTCGAGTCGAACCCTCATACTTCGCCTGGCCCGGCAGGATGATTACCTTCACCAGGCCCTTCTGTCCGGCCTTCAGAATGCCGGCGTGGACTGCTACCTTGGCAAGGATCGAATCGTCGGTGTAGATTCCCGTGCCGTAGGCAGTGCCGTCCGTCTTGCCAATCACCTCGAAGACGAAGCTCTTGCCCGATTGACCGCGAAAATCGCCGAGAGTCCCTGGGTCGGGGCGCACCTTGGGATCGTGGACAGCCAGCCCCTCGAGGCGGAAACTCCCCCCGTGGGTAGGCCAGTTGCTGGACGTCACACCGTTCTTCTCTGTTCCCTGATAGCTATCCCGGCCAGCCAGGATGGTCACCCGGACCGTTCCCTTCTCTCCGTCTTTCACCAGGCCCGCGTGGACCGCGGCGGTGGCCAATGAGGAGTCGTCCGTATACGGACCCGATCCCCAAACCGACCCCTTCGTCGAACCGGTCACCTCGAAGTAAAAGACCTTGCCGTTCTGGCCGCGATACTTCTCCACGGTCCCCGGATCGGGCTGAGCGTTCTTCTGAGCCTGCGCCCCTCCCGTCGCCAACAGGAACCCCAGGAACCCCAGCGTCATGAGACGAGCCGTCATCGTTCGCACTCCTCGAAGTTGTGTTGCATTGATTCCCGCACCGGCACGAGTCCCTTCCGGCCCTTTTCCCGAAGGAACACCACTGCCGCTGTGGAGTATATCCGCATGCGTCAACGCAACCCATCAACAATCGTCAATAAATCGGTTCGCGGCTCATCACTCGTCGCGAGTTCGCCCGCGCTTTACAATAATGCCCTCTCTCCTTCTCGCCTCCTGCCCTCTTCGCCACACCTGAAAGCGGGCTTCGTGATGTCCGGTGATGGATCGGTCTCTCGCTGGCTCAACGAGTTGAAAGCCGGGGATGAAGTTGCCGCCCAGAAGCTGTGGGAAGGCTATTTCCATCGGCTGGTCGCACTGGCACGCATGAAACTTCGGGGAGCGCAACGGCGGGCAGAAGACGAGGAAGATGCCGCTCTGAGCGCGTTCGACAGCTTCTGTCGCGGGGTGGAACAGGGGCGTTTTCCCCAGCTCAGCAACCGCGACGAACTCTGGCGTCTGCTGGTCATCATCACGGCGCGCAAGGCTTACGATCTTGCCGAACGAGAAGGCCGGCTCAAGCGCGGCGGCGGCAAGGTGCGCGACGAGGCGGCGCTGGGCGGTGAGGCCGGCAGTCATTCGCCGAATAGCTGGGAAGACATCGCCGGCAACGAACGACGCCGGAATTCGCGGCCCAGACGGTCGAGGAGTACCGGCGCTTGCTGGGACTGCTCGGCGATGACGAGTTGCGCTCGATCGCCGTCTGGAAGATGGAAGGCTTCACCAACCAGGAGATTGCCGCGCGCCTGGGTTGCGCCGTTCCAACGGTGGAACGCCGGCTTCGGGTAATTCGCAAGACGTGGTCGGCGGAAATCGATGAGGCAGGTCAGCAACTCTGAGGCGAGCCGGGAGCGCGAGCGACCGGAGTTTGAAAAGGCGAGCCGGGAGCGTGAGCGACCGGAGTGATTACGTTCCCT
>JBBSDR010000488.1:0-5783 GCA_038240465.1 Gemmatales bacterium | reverse complement strand
TGGTGCGCCGCCGGTTCAAGAGGGAGTTCGTCAGCCCGCGTCTGGGCATCCGCTTCGATCTGTCGGGGCCGGAGATGATGGTCTATTATCCCGATGGCCGGCGATTCCTGACCTTTGAGGAACTCGAAGCCGCGCGCACTCTTGCCGAACAGCGCGCCGACGACGAAGCAGAACGCGCTGATGTCGCCGAACAACGCGCCGACAACGAGGCAGACCGCGCCGACACCGAGGCGCAACGCGCCGACAGCGAATCACAACGCGCCGATACCGCCGAACAGCGAGCGAGAAGACTGGCGCAGTTGAGCCGGCGAGCGCGGCTGGGACAAGCCTCGGTCGCCGAACTCGCTGAACTCGAACAACTCGAACGCGACAGCGGCATCTGAGATTGCGGCGGGACCGCTCAACCCGGATCGAGGGAACGGGTCGAGGACTTCTTCGCTCGCTTCTTTCGGGGTTTTGGCTCAGCGGCCAGGGGCGCCAGAAATGTCTGGAAGAGCAGCAGGGCCTTATCCTTGCACGGGACATGCCGCCGAACCTCCAGGGTTGCATTGATGATCGCCGTCAGGGCTTCCGCGGACTCGTCTTCAGCTTCCTCGTCCTCCTGATCCGAAGCGGCCGCCCTCTCCATTAAGGCCATCCAGCGACGGACTTCATACCACCGCCAGATGGGCGACTTTTGGGAGATATTGGCGATGGGAGGAGGGAAGTTCCCCGGCCCGCGTTGGCCTGTTACCAGTTGCCGGATGCTCTCACGGGAGCGCTGAGTCCGGCGGGCAATCTCGGCCATTGTCACCAACTCGTCCGGCTCGATGCGGATGACCCGCGCACCAATGCTGGACGACTCGACGCCGGCAATGGCGGACACGACCGCATCCTGAAAGGAGTCCGCTTCTCGGTCGAAGTCCAGGAAGATCACCCCATCCCGGCTCCCGACCAGCGCATCATCATAGTCGGCCTGATACAGGCTATTGCTCCCTGTTGACAAATGTCAACACTACGACTTGAGGGCGTCGTGCAGGGTCAAGCATAGAAACAGGAGAAGCCGTAACTCGCTCGCTTTCTCCTGGAGACCGAGACGACATGCGAAAACTCTACCACTACGTCGGCCCCGAGGTCATTCGGAAGCGAACTCAAGTCAGCCCGGCTGGAACACACATCGAATCCATCCACGACCTGACGAACTGGCTGCGAGCCACCGGGGAAACTGGCCTGATCGGGGTTACGTTTGTCATCGACGAGCAGGAATACCTTCGTGTCGCCGATCGTGGGTCCGAGCATGTTGCCTGCGCGGAAGGCGGGCCGGTGCTGTCAGCAGGCGAGATGTTCTTCAGCGTCCAGGGCAATAAGGTAGAAGTCGTCGAGATCAGCAATCAATCGACGGGATTCTGTCCTGAGCCAGAGTCATGGCCAGCGGTCGCTGCGGCCCTCGATCATCTCGGCATCCCTCATCCGGGCCAGTTCACACTGGCCGTTGTTTTCCGGCGCTGCCTTGACTGTGGCGAACGGAACATCGTCAAGGACGGCTGGTTTGTCTGCGATATGTGCGGAGCGGCCCTTCCCGGCCACTGGAACTTCTGAGCGTGATCGGGTAGGCGCTGAAGCACGAAGGACCGTCAGTCGCGTGGCCGGTCGGCTGCAGCATCGGGTTCGACGGCTGCACCTATTTGGATTCGTTCGCTCCCCGGTCGCGTTGGTCCGGCCAACCTTCCCGGCTTTTACCGATAACCTTCATGTCGGGATCAAACTTGACATGGATTGTAGGTCCCCAGCCCTTGTTCTCCCAGTCCCTGCCGGGCTCGCTAAACGAATACACATGAAAACCCTTTTGTTTGCCGCCGGGAACGCTTCCAATCATCTCGGACCGAGTGTTCTGGCCGCTGCTGCCAAGAAGAAATTTTACGTCTTCGTAGTCCCATCCTGGTTGTATCTTTAAGAAGTTATCGCGCGTGATGTAGGTTGGGGCGGTGGGCGGCGACTGCTTCAGGAAGAAATAGGTAACGGAAACTCCGATCAGCAGTGCCACGCAATGCGAGCATGCCAGGAGAATGGGCCGCCAGCGTGAGCTCGTTTCGGTCGGCGTTGTGTCCTGCTGCTTGGCCGGCGCGGGTGCATCCAGATTCGAGAATTCACCGACGCCGCTTGGCGTTTTCGCTTCTTCGGACGATTGCATAGGTCTCCCCAACTTGGTCTACGACTCACGGTCACCGAGATACTTGCCGCCGAACGCAGAGTTCAGCAACCGGGCGCGCTGCAGGCCAGTTCTGGTATGCAAGACCGGACTGCGCGCCCGGTTTGCTGCAACGACTGGTTCGGCGGCGCGTGACCGAGGGACTGAACTCTGCGTCTCACTGGCCAGTCCCGTTGCACTTGGAAAGCGTGGCGAGGAGTGGCGGCAACGGGGCCATCTCCCCAACGCGGCATGCGGTGACGCAGTGCCTCGCCGTTTCAGCGGACCGAGGCCACCTCCGCCCCTGGACCTGTCGCACCAGTCTTTGCTTCCCGCGCCGGCATTTGCCGGCGAACGGGCGTTTGAAAACCGACACCGCTCGTCACGCAAGTGCAGGTAAGCAAACTACTTGGGGCAAGAGGCCAAGCCGAACCCGAACGCAATTGCTCACCTGCCAGGGCGGCCGGTGAGACCTTGAACCCCGAAAACGCTAACTACCGCCGCGGTCAGGTGCAGCTTCTCGTTCGGCCGGCTCCTCTTCCTCCGGTGGTGCTGGAAGGCGTTTGATAGCCTCCAGGAGCCATCGGCCTTTGTCGGTGATCCAAGCATCTGTGAGCCGGAACCCATGCCAGATGAGGTCCCGTTGCTCCAGCCCGTAAACAAACCAACTCGCAAGCCCTGGGACTGTGTCCAGCGGCAGGCACCCCTCCAGCGCCCGCGAGGCACGACTGAACGCTTCACTGTCGTTGACCGCCTCGGTCCGGTCTTGCGCCCCCTGGAGGAAATTCCGCAACACCAGGAGGGCGTCGTGAGACGCGCAGGTGCAATAGCCCAATTCCTCCTTGAGGATCTCGATTAGTTGCTCGTAGCTCTGGATCGTCGGCAATTCACCAGGCAGCGGACCCTCGACGGACGAGACGATTTCCTTCCCCTCCGTCAGCGAGAAGCGATACAGCGAACGTAAGAGGCGAATCGCTTCGATCCGGCTGAGCCCGTTCCCCTTGGCTGCGGAGTAGACTTCTTGGGGCGATGCACCAGCTTCCTTCAAGGCGAGGTATCGGGCTGGGAGGTCATCAGCGGGCATTTCAGCAACATCCTTCAAGAGGCCGAACGACACCGTTCACCTGCCGCGGCGGCTGGTGAGACGTTGAACCTCGAAAAACCATCATGCCGCCGCGGTCAGGTGCAACGGCTGGTTCGGCCTGCCTTGTGAATTCTGCGACTTACGCCACCACCCAGCCGAGGCCGATGACATACGCCTCACGGCGACCCGTTGGGAACGGGGCGACCGCATACGGGCAGTTGATGATCGCCCACCAGAAGTCGCTGTCTGGCGAGTTCTCATCCGGCCGCTGGAAGAAGAAGTACTCGACGTACACCCGATACCCCTGCTCGCCGATCGGGAAGAACAGGAACTCGTTCACCGCGGGGTACGGCCGCTCGGCGAGGTAGCTCTCGCCCGCCGAAGCCCGAATCCGATCCAACGCCAGCTCGCACAACCACTGCTTGTCGGCCCGAAGCAAGTCTTGGAGCGCCTTCTCGGCTCCGGGTTCAAGCTCAGTCCAGTCGTCCGGGCGCAGGTACAGCCAGTCGCGGGCGTCGGAGTCGTCGTAGTACGGATGCGACTTGAACTCCACGCAATGCCCTCTGGGGCCGAACAGTGGATTCGGCCAACTTGTGCGCCGCCTCTGCCGGTCTCTCGATTGATCTATCAAGCCACTCCGTTGACCTATCCAGGCTCCGCCGTTGGCCTGTCCAGGCCAATTTACCCCCAGCGCGGATTCTGCACAAGCGTTTTCTTCCCTTGCCACTCTCCACGACGTCGCCTTGCACGCCGACAGCTCAGCCGGCCAAGACAGCGTCAAGAAACGCAGGTCCGACTGCCGAGAACCTGATTGCGTGGGACTGAGCAGCAGTGATAACGTGAGAGGCGGTTGGGCGACGTTCACGGGGTGGCCCGGACAGATCCACACTGTTAGGCTCCCGAATCCCCATCCGGCGTAGGAGTGCTGCCTGATGGCATCTCGTGATGATCTGACGGAATCAGTCCCATCCAACCCCGGAGCGGTTCCCGATGCGCAGCCCGCTCCCGATTTTGAGCAACCCCAGCTTGATATCCGCGTCTCTCCGTCCCTTTCTCAGAATGCGCCCTTGCTGTGGATTGGACTGGCCTACCCGACGCTCAACGGCCTGGTCCTGTGCCTCGGCGTCGGAGCAATGGGCATGCTTAAAACCACGAACTTTTATTGCTTCTCGTTTGGCCTGCCGATTCTGACGGTGTGCATCACCTTCTTGCTGCGGCTGGCCAATGTTCTCCGCTATCAGTGGTGGGCCTTCGATTGCTTCCTGGCCTGGATGTCACTGATCGGCTATCTCAACATGCAACTGTTTTTCATCGCCTGGTCGGGAGTATAATCAAGCGCCGTGGCCCAGGTTAGCAAGTGACTCGCTGGACTCGGACGTGTCAGCGGCATCTGAGAACAGTGCGGGATCAACCGGCGCGCGGCTGCCAGATGAGGATCTCTCCCTTGCCGGGAACCGACGAGTCTCCCGTGTAACGGCGATAGGCGCCGGCGTGTACGTCCAGCGGGATCGAGAAACCCAGCGGCTGCAACTGCCTCGCATACAGACGCAAGAACGTCGGATTGTACGCACAGGCATACGAGAACGTCGGCAACAGACGCAACGGCAGCAAGGATACAATCGTCCCGCGAATCATCCAGGCGCCCGTCCGGATCTCAGCCCCGCCGAGGAGGAAAATGCTGCCGCCCTTCATCTGCAAGCCGGCAAAGTCGCGCACCGGCCCGCGGATGGCAATCGTTCCCCTGCGCATCCGCATCCCCACTTCCAGGCCCGCCGAACCCTCGACGAGGATCGTGCCGCCCTTCATTCCGGCCAGGCTTCCGCGATAGGCCGCGCCGATCTGTCCGCCCGCGTTGCCGTGAATGTGGATGAAACCTGCGGCCATCTCGCCGCCCACCCAGTCCGAGGCGTTGCCGTGGACCTCGATCGCTCCCCCCTTCATGTACGCGCCCAGGTGCATGCCCGCGTTGCCGGCGACCGTGATCCGGCCGTGCGTCATGCCCCGGCCAATCCACTTGACCCGACTCGCATCTCCCCTAATCTCGAGTTGGTCGCTGCCCGCTCCCTCGACCTCGAACAGGTCGTCGAGGCGGCACTTGCGCTTGCCCAGGAACACCGGCAGAGCGCGCACCGCGTCATTCGTCAGCCCGTCCATCGCGTCGGGCGAGAGGACCTCGGCCTCGATCGGCACCGGGGGCGGCTCTTTGAGGGTCAATGCGATCGTGCTCATTCCGTAGTTCCCGGTGGGTTGCAGGGCTGGATCTCGGGGCGGGCGATGCGGTGCATCTCCACGGGATAGTTCTCAAACGACATGGTGTACACCTGCTGAAACACCGGCCGCAGATACTCCTCGATCTGGCCATCGTAGGCCGGTTGGACGATAAACTCCCGGCCCTCGCTCAGGTTGCGGATGTCCCCTTCCTCGACCGCGATCTCGCCTCCCTTGATGAGGTAGCGCGGATAGCCGAACATGCGGCTGGGGTCCTTATCCTCGTTGTAAATCGTCACGTCCGCGTCGGCGCCGATTCCCAGG
>JBBSDR010000487.1:0-5791 GCA_038240465.1 Gemmatales bacterium | reverse complement strand
GCTGCCGATGCAACTGACCCTGCCGGGTGTGGCCGAACGCCTGTGCGACGGCATCGCGGAACTCTCGGACCTGCAACGCGGCGGGATACCCTGCGCCGCGCTTCTGGAGGTCCAGACGGTGCCGGACGCCCTCATGCCGGGACGCCTCATGCTGGCCGGCGGACTCCTGTGGCTCACCGTCAAGCCGGCGCCCTTGCCTGGCGATCGCTACGAGTTAGTGGGCATCGTCCTCAACCTGACCGGCGTCGGCGATGCGGCTCGCCAGTGCGTACTGAGTACTGCCGAATGGACGCTGCGGCCGGTCGAGATCAACCTGGAGACGCTCGCCGCCGGGGACATGCTGGAGCAGATCGCGGCCGGAAGTGTGCCGCGTGAGTTGCTGGCCATGATTCCGCTGATGCAACGGGGCGGAGAAGAGGGTATCATCCAGCGTTGGCGTCAACTCGTCGGCGCGGAGACGGACCTGCGTCGGCGGGGTGACTATTCGCTGGCACTGGTCTTCGCCGAGCGTGTTGATCGCCGCGGCGCCTGGAAGAACGCCCTGGAGGGATTTTCCATGATCGAGTCTCCCCTGATCGCCGAACTGCTTGCCAACGCCGAAAGGAAGGCCAAGGCCGAGGGCGAACTGAAGGCCACAGCCAACTCCCTACTACGTGTCCTTCGGAAGCGTTATCGGGAATTGCCTGAGGAACTGGTGATAGCTATCCGCGTCTGCACCGATGGCGACCAACTCGACCGCTGGCTCGATGCTCTCGGCGAGACGGAGACGCTGGCGCAGTTCCGCCAGCAGACCGGACTTTGAGGTTCGATCATGCGGAATCCTCCGGACCTGCGTCGGAGGGGCGACTATTCGCTGGCGCTGGTCTTCGCCGAGCGTGTTGATCGTCTTGCCGCCTGGAAGAACGCCCTGGAGGGATTTTCCATGATCGAGTCTCCTCTGATCGCCGAACTCCTCGCCGACGCTAAAAGCAAGGCCAAGACCGAGGCCAAAGCCGAGTCGTTACTGCGTGTCCTTCGGAAGCGTTATCGGGAATTGCCTGAGGATCTGGCGACATCTGTCCGCGTCTGCATCGATGGCGACCAACTCGACCGCTGGCTGGATGTCGCCCTGGACGCCGAAACGCTGGCGCAGTTCCGCCAGCAGACTGGACTTTGAAGCGGTTGCTTGGGGACTCTGTCATTTTGCATGGTTCATTTCTCCCCATCGTGGGGACCGGAGCGGGCCGAGCCTGACTCGCTCGCGCTCGAACTCCTCAACCCATTCCGGTTCTGCCGCATCGTCAAACCGTGACAAGTCCGCCAGATTCTGGAAGGACGGTTCACGGTCAGGACAAGCGGCGCGATTGGCATCATCCAGAAAACTTCAGGGAGGTCCCGGCAAACATCCGATAACAGACAAAGTCTCACCCATAGGAGCAAAAACATGCGGAACCAACCGACCCGTCTGTGCGTGGAGGCCCTGGAAGATCGATTCGCGCTCAGCACCCTCACGCCCGCGGTCGCGACGCACCCACACGCCCATCCGGTTGTGCATCATCCTGCCGTCGTTCACACGTTGCCGCCGCTGCCCATCTTGTTTCAGGGGTTCAACGCTGTGGACCCGGGCATCGCCGCCCAGGGGTTCAAAGGCTTCAATACCGTGGACCTCGGGATCGGTCTCTCGGGATTCTTCGGGTCTGGCGCCGATCGCGGCATCGCTCTTCACGGCTTCCTGGGAGGGACCACGGACCCGGGCATTCCCGGATTGACCTTCTGATATTCGAGCCATTTGGCTCGGCGGACCCGCCGTTCACTCTCCCGTCCACTGCGGCCGGCGCTTCTGGAGAAAGGCGTTCATGCCCTCCTGAGCGTCGCGTTTCATCGCGTTGTCGGTCATCACGCAGCAAGCTCGTTCATAGGCCGATGCCTCGTCCAGCGCCAGTTGATCGTAAAAGGCGCGCTTGCCGATCCGCACGGTCACCGGACTGGCGGCGAGAATGGCGTCGGTGAACTCCTTGACCGCGGCATCCAGGGCAGCGGCCGCAACGACGCGATTGATAAGTCCCAGTTCGCAGGCCCGCGCCGCCGTGATGGGCTGGCCGGTCATCAGCATCTCGAAGGCCGCCTTCGCGGGAATGGCCCGGACCAGAGGCACCATCGGTGTCGTGCAGAACAGGCCGATCTTGACGCCCGGCGTCGCGAACTTCGCCTCCTCCGCCGCGACAGCGAGATCGCACGCCGCAACCAACTGACACCCCGCCGCCGTCGCCAGGCCATGAACCCGGGCGATCACCGGCTGCGGCAAACGACGCAGCCCAAGCATGACGCGCGAACAGAGCGCGAACAGTTCGCGGTACTCCTCCTCGGATCGTTCGACCATCTCGCCGAGATCGTGGCCGGCACTGAAGGCGGGACCATTCGCGGCCAGGACCACGACGCGCGCCGTGGCGTCTGCCGCGATGTCCGCGATAGTCGCCTCCAGCGTGGCGAGCAGACTGCGCGCAAGCGCATTGCGCTTTTCCGGACGGTTCAGAGTCAGGCGGATGGCTCCATCTTCGCGCTCGACGAGCAATTCGGAGATTGCAGACATGGATCACCTCTCTCTGTCGCGGGAATTCTCGATCCGACCCCGCTAAGCCGCAAGCGGCCAGAGGTTGCTACTCGTGGCGCAGCGCCTCGATGGGATCGAGACGAGACGCCTTCCACGCGGGATAGAAGCCGAAGAAGACGCCCACGCCCGCCGACACGCCGAACGCGGCAAACACCACCTCCAGTTCCACGACAACAGGCCAGCCCGCGACTTCGGCCAGTGCAGTCGCCGCGCCGATGCCGACCGACACACCCATCGCGCCGCCCATCAGCGCCAGGGCCAGCGCCTCAAAGAGAAATTGCATCAGCACATCCAGCGGCGTGGCACCGACGGCCATGCGCAGGCCAATCTCCCGCGTCCTCTCCGTCACCGAGACCAGCATGATGTTCATGATGCCGATGCCGCCGACCAGCAGCGACAGCGAGGCGATGATGGCCACGAGCAACTTCACCGTGTCGGTGACAATGTAGCCTAGCTGGGCCATCTCCTCCACGCTGGACACGTCGAAATCCTCTTGCCCTTCCTTGACCCGATGGTTGTTGCGCAGGAGGCGGTTGATCTCCTGAATCACAGGCTGCGTCAAGTTGGGATCGTGGACGGCGGTCAGCAGGGCGTTGATGCGCTCCTCGCCATCGATTTTCTTTTGCAGCGTCGTCAGCGGCACGAAGAGTTCGTCGTCCTGATCGCCGCCGGCCGGGTTGCGGCCCTTGGGCGCGAGCAGGCCGACGACGCGCAGCCGCAATTTATCGACGCGAATGGTTCGGCCAACCGGATTGTCGCCCGCGGGAAAGAGCTTCTTGCGGATCGTCTCGCCGATGACGCAAACGTTGCCCGCGGCACGCCTGTCCTCGGCACTGAAGAATCGTCCCCGGGCCAGCTTCCATTCGCGGACCGTCTCCATGTCCGGCGAGGTGCCGCAAATGCCGGTGGACCAGTTGTGCAGGCCGGTCGAGAGAGTGCGCAGGCTCAACTGCACCTCGGCCACGCCGCGGAGCCGGGAGCCGAGATGTTTGCGGATCACGTCTGCATCGGTGTTCCTGAGCGGGTTGAAATCGGTGACGGCGCCGGCCTGAGTGCGGGCGCCGGAACGGATGAGAAGGATGTTCTTGCCGACGCTGCCGAGACTATCATCGAGAAGACTGCGCGCGCCATCGGCGGCGGCAACCATGGCAATGACGGCGCTTATGCCAATAACGATGCCGAGGCTGGTGAGGATCGTCCGGCCCTTGTGGACCAGCAGAGCGGCGAGGGCAACATGGATGGCGGAAAAAAAGCTCATGCAGATAGTCTACCACGCGGATCGCTCTCCCCGAGTGCCAATGAGGCGCCAGAAGGGGAGGACGGCGAGTCAGGGAAGATGCGCGATCGCTTCGCGCAGCACCTCCGCGCTGTGCCGCAACCGCTTCGTCTCGTCGGGGTCCAGCGGTAAAGGCAGGCTGCCGCGCACTCCGCAGCCGCCGACGAGGAACGGCAACGACAGCGTCACATCCCGCACACCCGCGACTTCTGCACTCGACGAGCAAACGGTCAGCAGGGCGCGCTGGTCCTTGAGGACCGCCTCGACGATGCGGGCGAGGGCGCTGCCGACGCCGTAATAAGTCGCGCCCTTGCCGGCGATGATGTGATAGGCCGCCCGGCGGACGCGCTCGTCGATCTGGCCATGAACCTCGGCGGTGAGCGGATTGCCGTGCGCCTGGCAGAACGCCTCCAACGGCATCCCGCCAATGGTAACCAGCGACCAGGTCAGCACTTCCGAGTCGCCATGTTCGCCAATGACGTAGCCGTGGACGTGGTGCGCGTCGATGCCGCAGTACGTCCCCAGCAGCGAGCGAAACCGCGCGGTGTCAAGAGTGGTGCCGGAGCCAAGGATTCGCGACGAGGATACACCCTGCCGCGCCGCCAGCCGGGCTGTGAAGTGCGTCAGGACATCGACCGGGTTGGTGGCAACCAGCAGGACAGCATCGGGAGCGGCTGCGAGGACGCGCGGCACGACCTCGCCAAAGACGGCGGCATTGCGCGCGAGCAGTTCGAGGCGTGTCTCGCCGGGTTTCTGATTGACGCCGGCCGTGAGGACGACGACCTTCGAGCCGGCCAAGGCGTCGTAATCGCCGGCTTCGATGCGAAGGGCATGAGCGAAGGGAACGGAGTGCGAGATATCGTCGGCCTCGGCGGCGGCGCGTTCGGCATTGCGATCGACAAGGACAATCTCGCTGCCGACGCCCTTCATGACCAGGGCATAGGCCGCCGTCGCCCCAACGAGACCGCTGCCAACAATGCCAACTTTCATGCCCGGTTCCTCAATCGACGTGGCGATCGTTCGCAGGCTTTGCGATTAGGGGATTCGGCCATTCGATCATACTTGAGCGGCCTGGCGGAAATCAGCAAGGGTTAAACTGGTGACGGCGAGATCGACCCACTGGTCAAGGATTCCGAGATCCGTTGTGGACTGGATCAGAGATTCGCACTCAGCCGGAACCGTCTTGAAGCGAAGTCGCAGCACTCGCAGCAACGTCTCGGCTTTACCCTCGACCTTACCCTCGACCTTACCCTCGACCTTACCCTTGTCCATCCATTCAGTGACGGTTTGCGATTGGATCATGTTCCACCCCGTGAGAGCCTGTTTCCATGTGGGACGATTGCCGGCGGCCTCCGCGAATAGCAGGGCCAGAGCGCCGTAATCCCCGCGACGGCGCACATCCGGCTCCGCCGACGCCAGCGCCAACCATTGCTGTATGTTAGCCGAATCGCTGCCGCCTTGCATCAGCGGTATCAGTGGGAGGACCGCTGGCGTCACTTCTCCCGCGGCGATGCCGTCCAGGGTCGTCTTAGCGGAGATGTCGCACAGGTTGACGTCGCGGATGCCCAGATGCGTTGACAGCCCCGCTTCGGGCCAATCCATTGTCTGTTCGGCGTGTCCTCGTCCGGAAAGGTTCACCACGATGGCGGCGATGCAGAAGCGGTCGCCGCGTTCTGGCGAGGGTTTCTTCTCCTGCCAAACCTGGCCCATGTAGACCATCGCTCGGCCGAACATCAGCGGATCCGGCACGGTCTGGAATTCGAGGACCAGCGATTATGGAACCTAGCCTATGTTGCGCAGTTGGGCGAAAATTTCCAGAATTTTCGACCTCGCCACCCTCAAATTCCCGGAGTTCACCGTAGTGAAAAGGCCATTTTGACGCTGTAGTGGAAACCTATCCCCTTGCTATTCCCCTGACACCTTGG
>JBBSDR010000486.1:0-5794 GCA_038240465.1 Gemmatales bacterium | reverse complement strand
CGACCAGGGTTAGCGATGTAGTTTGAACAAATGTCTATATCTACTTAGCCGGCTCCAACGGGATTGCCCAACGTGAAATCAACCACCAAGAAACTGCGGCCGTATCAGGTGAGGCTGGTGACCGACGTTTGCCGGGCTACCGGGGATGTACTCGTCGAACAGCCCACTGGTTCGGGCAAAACCGTGCAGATCGTCACGCTCGTGGCCATGCACCTCGGACATCGGTTTACCCACGCGGTGATCTCGGCGCCACAGGAGCAGATCGAGCAGGGCTTCGTCAAACGGGACTATCAGACCATCGCGTTCCCCGATTGTGAGGGCGTGGCTCATCCCGCATTCGCCGTCCCGGAAAAGCTGATCCTGGGAGCGCGAAGAAGCGGCCTTGGCTCCGTCAAGCAAATCGCCGCCTATCTGCGTCAATCGGGACCGCTCGACTACGCCCTCGCCTGCACTCACGCGGCGCTCAATCAACTGACACCCGAACGATTGCCGAGCAATCTTGCCGGCAAGGCCCTGTTCATCGACGAGGCCCATCACGCCTCGGCCGATGGTCTGTCGCGGATTGTCGCGCTTTGGCGCGAGCGCGGCGGACAGTTGTTCTTCTTCACGGCCACTCCTTATCGCGGCGATGGCCGTCCTGTCCGGCTCGACCCCATGCGCGTGTTCCGCCGCTCCCTGGCGGAACACATGGCGGAAGGGTTTGCCCCCAGGCACCTCGAAAGCGAAATTGTCGCTCTCGGTCAACCGGGCGACGCGATCACGGCAGGCCAGTTCACCGGCGAGGAGGCGCCGCCGAGTTCCTATTTCGACGGGTTGGTCGCGGCGATTTGCCGCAGGTGGGTCGAGGACGGAAAACCGAAGGCCATCGTGCGCGTACCGCCGATGCGTGGCGGACGCAGCGGAACTCTGGTCAGCCGTCTGAAACAAGCCCTCTCTTCGCAGGGTGCCAGGGTCCTCGACGCCACCGGGACCGGCACAGCGGACAAGCAGCGCTTCCTCTCCGGTCTTGACGCCGAGAAGAGCCGGACGTACGCAACCTCCGCATTCGACGTCATGGTGGGCATCCAGAGAGTCGTGGAGGGGACGGACTGGCCGGTGTGCAGTGCGGTCTACTGCGTGGGATTGCCGGGTTCGCTGAATCCCGTGGTCCAGTTCCTGGGCCGAGCCATGCGGCTCAAGGGCGAGGACTATCCCGCCGCCCAGCGTGACCGGGCCAGGCTGGCCTTTTTCGTTCCGTGTGCCGGCGGCGCGGCCCTCACCCAACTGTCCCTTGACCACAGCCGGCATGTACTCTTGACGTGCTGTTTCCTGGCCGATCATGAAGTGGGCCAGGAATGGATTGTGCTGCGCGAGGTCCGACGCGGCATCGAGGCCGCGCTTGGCTCTCGCACCGAGAATCCCGCCGCAGCCGACGCCGAGAATGACGCAGACGAGCCGATTGACCGGGATGTTCGCACCGCAGTCGAGTCGGAGATGGCCACCGCACGCGAAGAGATCATTAACAGTGGCGGCGAACCGACAGTCGGCGAGTTGGTGCGATGGACTGCGGAAATCCGGCCTGACTTGCCAGAAGCCTCCCTCAATCGAATAGCTACCGAGATTCTCGCCGCTCAACCGGATGAGACCGGAGAGGCAGCTCGCAAGCGCCTCCGCGAAGAGGTGGCCAAGCGGTTGCGAATCGACCCAAGAGTGAAGAAGGCGATGGAGGAGGCTTTCACCGTCGTCCTCGACGAATTTCGGGACGTCACGCTCAAGGACTCGGTTGTACTGGAGAGCGTGAGCCGGCAGGTTCATGGAATCACGGGCGGACAGATGCAGGAGTTTACCCAGCGACTGCACGACGCGATGCCGAAGCCACTGACGGAAGAGCAGATTCTTCTTTGGGTTGATGTACACCATGAACGAACAGGCGAGTGGCCAAAAGTTCTTTCTGGTCCCATTCTTGATGCCCCAGGCGAGACGTGGGCAGGGATAGATCATGCCCTGATGAGAGGCAATCGGTCACTTCCGGGGAATTCTTCGTTGGCAAGATTGCTTGAAGAGAAGCGAGGTGTACGAAACAAGCAAAACTTACCGCACCTAAGCGAAGAGATAATTCTTATATGGGCGGATGCGCACAAGGACAAGACGGGGGAATCGCCAAATAGAAGTGCCGGGCCTGTTCATGGAGCTCCGGGGGAAAATTGGAATGCGATCGATGCTTGCCTGTCCCAGGGAATTCGTACACTTCCCGGCGGATCGTCGTTGGCCCAGTTGCTGGCCGAACATCGTGGTACACGAAACCTTCAGGATCTGCCGCCACTGACGGAAGATCAGATTCTCGCTTGGATGGACGCCTACCACGAGCGGTCTGGGAGATGGCCAAGACAGAACTCCGGCCCGGTCCAGGAAGCACCCGGTGAAACCTGGAAGGCCATCAATTTGGCCTTGTTCAGAGGTTCACGCGGGTTTTCAGGCGGTTCGTCACTGGCAAAACTGCTGGCCGAACACCGTGGCATTCGGAACCCGCAGAATCTGCCTGCACTGGCGATCGAGCAGATTCTCGCTTGGGCTGACGCTTATTACGAAAGCAGAGGTGAGTGGCCAACGCGACGCTCTGGTCCCGTAGAAGGGGTACCTGGCGAAACCTGGAATGCAATTGATGTGGCCTTGGCAAACGGCGCGCGTGGCTTTCCCGGGGGTTCCTCGTTGCCCAAGCTGCTTGCCGAACACCGAAAGGTTCGGAACCGGAAGGGCTTGCCAGCACTATCAATCGCGCAGATTCTGGTATGGGCTGACGAACACCACCAGCGAACGGGACATTGGCCAACCATCAAGTCTGGTGCCGTGTGCGGCGCACCCGGTGAAACTTGGGCAAAGCTCAGCGGTTACTTGGACGTCGGTTCGCGTCAGCTACCCGGAGGTTCGTCGTTGGCCAAGCTGCTCGAAGTGCATCGAGGTGTGCGGAACAAGCAGAACCTGCCAGACTTATCAATCGACCAGGTTCTCGAATGGGCCGACCTAGACCACAAACGCACAGGCAAATGGCCAAAGGCCAAATCCGGCCCGGTGGATGGAGTCCCTGGAGAAACCTGGAGCGGGGTTGAACAGGCGTTATATAAAGGCAGCCGTGGGTTCCCTGGAGGTTCCTCGTTGGCAAAGCTGCTCGCCGAGTACCGCGGCGTGCGGAACCCTCAAGATCAATCACCCCTGGCAGTCGAACAGATTCAGAAGTGGGTAGTTGCTCACCACAAAGGCACAGGCAAGTGGCCTAACGCAAAGTCTGGCATCGTGCATGGAGTATCTGGTGAAACCTGGGGGCGGATTGATGCGGCGTTGCGCGTCGGTTTGCGAAAGCTGCCTGGCGGTTCCTCTCTGGCCCGTCTGCTCAAAGAGTTTCGGATGCGCAGGTGAACCAAAGCCGAAAAGGGTGTCAGGAAACGAGTTGAGGGCGAAAAGGATGAAATCCGGTACCTGACGCGCTTTTCTGACTCACCTTTTCTGACTTGGTACAGCGGCTTTCTTTTCCGATGTAAACGGGGATTGCTCATGGAACATGCAACCAGCTACGACGAACTGCGAACAGCTATCATCGAATGCCTCCTGAAGCCTCGGCAACAGGGAGAGATCCCGCTTTCAGTGGAGACTCTCTACGAGGAGATCGCTCAGATTGCGAAGAAGCGGGAGATGAAGCATGACGCCGGGGCCGGCTTGGTCAGTGCATGGCGTGACGGGAAACATGGTCACATTTTCTTGGATGAGACTTGGAAGGCTCGCATCTGGGACATCGTCTGGGACTTGATCATCGAAGGGGTTGTTCGCCCAGGTACTGGCAAGGACAATACCTGGTCATTGCCGCTGATTCATGTCACGGATTTCGGACGAAAGGCACTCGCGGATCCGACGACGCCATATGACCCCGATGGTTACTTGAAGCGAGTAAGAGAGCGGATCCCGCACGCTGACCCCGTCATCATGACTTACCTCACCGAGAGCATGGAAACACTCCGTCGCAACTGCCTGCTGTCTTCTACCGTCACGATGGGCTGTGCCTCTGAACAGGCGATGCTGCTCTTGATGGAGAAAACCGAAGAAGCTCTCAACCCGACTGATCAGGTGAAGTACAAGGGGGCCTTCTCCAAACTCAGGTCCATCAAGCAGCAGAATGAGGAGTACCAGAAGTGGTTTGATTCACACATCAAACCGAAAATCAAATCGGACAAAGGATCCGACTGGGTCACCGAGATGGAGAACGCCCTCACGTTCCTCTTCTCCTACTTTCGCAGTGTTCGCAACGACGCTGGCCACCCCACAGGCACGAAGATCAGCCGGGAGGTCGCGACCTCTCACCTCGTTGTGTTCCCTTACTACCTCCGGCTGATCTACGACACGATCGAATGGCTTGATGCGAAGAAGCCGATATAAGGCAACATAAGGGAACAAAAGGATCGGGAGTCGATTTCGTTGAAGAACTACTCCCGCCCCCTTTTTCTCTCTCAGAGGTAAGTTTCACCGGCTCATGTCTGAGGGACCCGAAAGGAGGATCTGAAGTGGCAGAACTCAATAGCCTGCGACTCGCAGGGTGGAAGTCGATCCGCGACGCGAAGATCGATTTCCGTCCGCTCAATGTCCTCATCGGGGCGAATGGTGCTGGGAAGTCGAACCTCGTCAGTTTTTTCATGTTATTGAATGAGATGATGGGGGGACGTTTCCAGGTGCATATCGGCACGATCGGGGGCGAATCACTCCTCCATTACGGCTCGAAACGGACGCCCGCCATCGAAGCCGATTTTCGATTCGATACCGACCTGGGGCAAAGCGCTTACGCTTTCCGGCTGGTCCCGGCAGCAGGTAACACGTTGATCTTCGATGAGGAGAAGTTGAGGTTTTTTCTACCAGAAATGCCGGCGGCTGAGCGGTTCGCGTCGCTAGGTGGGGATCCCAGGTATCGTGGGCATCGCGAGAGCGAACTGGACAGGTTGTACGATCGAGTCGATCCAAGTACCGATTTCGTTCCGAGTGGAGAGGTCATCCGCAGTTATTTACACAACTGCCGGGTGTTCCACTTTCACGACACGTCGCTCCTCGGGCCAATGCGGCGGGACTGCCTCATCGACACGAATCGGTATCTGTACTCCGACGCGGCGAACCTGCCGGCAATGCTCTACCTCTATCGGGAACGCTACCCGACGGCGTACCACCGGATCGTCGCCGCCGTGAAAGCGGTTGCCCCGTTTTTCGAGGACTTCGTGCTGGAACCGCTACGGCTGAACCCGCGGAACATTGCCCTTCACTGGCGGGCGAAAGGGGCCGACTACGAGTTCGGCCCGCACCAGTTGTCCGACGGAACACTCCGTGCTGTCGCATTGTTCACTCTTCTGCTTCAGCCGGAAGAGGATCTGCCGCAATTGATCGTACTGGATGAACCGGAACTGGGACTTCACCCGGCGGCACTGGCCGTGCTGGCCGACCTGTTGAAATCGGCCTCCCGGCACAGTCAGTTGTTGATCGCGACACAGTCCACGGCGCTGATTGATCATTTCGAGGTGGACGACATCGTCACCGTCAACCTTCGGGATGGCTGCTCGACGTTTGAGCGGCTGGACCCCAAAGGCCTGAAAGAGTGGTTGGCAGACTACTCGCTCAGCGAACTGTGGGAGCGAAATGTGATCGGAGGGGGGCCGTATTGATGATCCGGCTCTACTTCTACGTCGAGGGTCAGACGGAGCAGGAGTACGTCGCGCGAGTGCTGCGGCCTCACCTGGCGGGGTTCGGAGTGCAGGTGATGGGAGCAGTGCTGGCCGCGAGCGGGCGG
>JBBSDR010000485.1:0-5803 GCA_038240465.1 Gemmatales bacterium | reverse complement strand
CTTGCGGTCATCCGCCGCTGGATCGCGCCGCAGGATGGCAAACTGTCAATCACCGGCGTGCTGTCGTGTCAATCAGGCTCGACGCAGCCTCAAGGAGATGGCGTCCGAGGGCGAATTGTCTCCAGCCGGCAGGGGAAACTCGGCGCCTGGCTGGTCCACGGGACCGAGGAGTCAACCAGCATCCCAGGCGTGGATGTTCGGCGTGGAGATACCATCGACTTCGTGGTCGATGGCCGGGGCCGCGACACGCACGGCGGATTTACCTGGACCCCCGTTCTTCGCATGGAGGTGGCCAATCCGGCGAAGGATGCGAAACTGATCTGGGACGCGGCGAAGGACTTCAAGGGGTCGCCTCCTGTTGTGAGGCGCTACGGCGTCTGGGAGCGTTATGGTCAGGTCCTTCTGGAAGCCAACGAGTTCTTCTTCCTCGATTAATCGGGAGTTGCCAATATGCCGGACCGTGAATTCCGCCCGAGCCGCCGCGAAATGCTCCGCACTTGCGGCACCGGCCTGGGCGCGCTGGCGCTGGCCCACCTGATCGGTGAAGCGGAGGCTGCCGATGAGCCGTCGCTGGAGCCGCGCCGGCCTCGCTTCGCTCCCAGGGCGAAGCGGATGATTCACATCTTCGCCAATGGGGGTCCGTCTCACGTCGATCTGTTCGACCCCAAGCCGCTCTTGCAGAAATTTCACGGCAAGCCCATCCCGCGCGAGGTGATTCCCGAAGCGCGCGGCGCCCAGGCGAGCGGCAGTCCGGCGTTCGCCTCGCCGTACAAGTTCCACCGCCGCGGCCAAAGCGGCATTGAGGTCAGCGAGTTATTGCCGCACATCGGCAGCGTCATCGACGACATCTGTGTCATCCGCTCCATGCACGCCGACGACATCTCCCACGACGGCGGCATCATGTTCATGAATACCGGCGCCGCGCGCCTGAGCCGGCCGAGTCTGGGGTCCTGGGTGACCTACGGCCTGGGGTCCGAGAACCGCAATCTGCCTGGCTTCATCGCCATGTGTCCGGATGGCTACCCGCTGAACGAGACGCAGAACTGGCAATCGGCCTTTCTCCCCGGCGTCTACCAGGGGACGTTCGTCAACAGCAAGCACGAGGACGTCGATAAGCTGATCGAAAATATCCGGAACACGCGCGTCTCGTCCGGGGAACAGCGGAGCCAACTCGATTTGCTTGGCCGGCTCAACCGGATTCATCAGCAGCAGCGTGCCGACGAGGGCCGGCTGGAATCGCGTATCCAGAGTTTCGAGCAAGCCTTTCGCATGCAGATGGAGGCGACCGACGCCTTCGACCTGTCGCGCGAACCCCGGCGCGTGCTGGATGCGTATGGTCCCGGCCCGCAGGCGCGTCAACTTATCCTGGCACGCCGGCTCCTGGAACGCGGGGTGCGGATGGTGCAAGTCTGGTACGGCGCCGGCTTCCCCTGGGACCATCACGGCGAGATTACTCAGCGCCTTCCCACCGCGTGCGCCGACGTCGATCGGCCGACTGCGGCCTTCCTGCGCGATCTCAAGCAGCGCGGTATGCTGGACGACACGCTGGTCCTCTGGGGCGGCGAGTTCGGCCGGACGCCCACCTCGGAGTTGCCGCATCCGACGACTACACCGGGGCGCGATCACAACCATCATGGCTTCACGGTCTGGCTCGCCGGCGTCAAGGGGGGCCATGTCCACGGAGCGACCGACGAGGCCGGGTTCGCGGCGGTGCGCGACAAGGTCCACGTCCACGATTTGCACGCCACCATCCTCCATCTGCTCGGCCTGGATCATGAGAAGCTGACCTACCGCTATGCGGGCCGCGATTTCCGCCTGACGGATGTTCATGGCCGGGTGGTGAAAGAGATCCTGGCGTAACCGGCGGGGTTCTTCACCTTGACGGATTGACACCCCGAGCCTATCACGGCTCCCGTTCGACTCACGGAAAACGCCAAAGGTCTCCCGTTTACCTGGTCGATCCTGGATAGAGACTGCATTCTTCCGAACTGGAAATTCATGAAGGCTGCCCAGACTGCGCACATTCTGCTGCTCATGATTTCCGCTGTCCTCAGCGGCTGTCAGATTCCTCAGACCGACCCGGGCAGTGTCACCCCGGTACGCTCCCCGGTCTCTACTCCTTCCGTCTCAACCTCTGAGAGCGTCGGACTGGATCCGCGCAGCGATTCGATCCTCTCGCGCGGCGTCAGTGGAGAAGAGCCAGAAGCCGAGGCCGAACCCCTCCTTCAGCGCTCGAACACCATTGCTCCTGGTGAACTGCAAACGTTGCCGCTCAATCCGGTGATCGATCTCATCAAGGGGACGAGCAGTCCCCAGAGGGAAGAGGAAGCCTACCAGACCATCGGTCTTCTCGGTCTCACGGGGATGGTCCGGGGCCTGCGTGGGTTGGGCCACTCGGGCAGCCATCGTGGGTTCCACCAGGTGGCCGATTTTACCGACGATTTGCTGCAACCCGACGAGGAAGCCCAACGAAGCAAGCGGCCTCCCTTCGCATTTGGGCTGGAATGGAAATACTGAGTCCGGGCGATGTGGAGCTTCTTGGGGCGAGCGGCGGGTTTATCCCCGCCGTCTGGCCGCGAAGACCGCCGGGATAAACCCGGCGGCTCGCTGATCCGGAAAATGGGTCGGACACCGTACCCCGTACTCAGCTGCGCGAATCGTGGCAGATGCAGTTTCTCCAACGATAGAGCCTGAGCCGATGCAGGAGGTGTTTGAATTCCGCCCAGGCTCCCGCAGTGATCACCTCCAGAGCGGTCAACCCGAAGATGGCCAGGCTGACGGACGGTTCGAGAGACACGACCGCATGCCAGGTGTTTTTGGGGATGAACAACGCATCGCCTGCTTCCACGCGCGCATAGATGCCGTGCGATTTCGAGAATTCAACCGCTTCCCGGTTCTGGTCGTCGAGTTTCGAGATGTTGATTTTGCTCAGGACCGATCCCAGGTTGTATTTCCTTGAAACGCACATGTGGCGCGTTTGGTCCTGTGGGATGAGAATGACTTCCTTGGTGCCGCGGATCTGGCAGAACCAGTTGTTGTGAATGTCCTGGTGAAATCCCGTGACCGTATTGGCCGGTCCGACGAACATGTACTCCCAGCACCACCTGCGTCCGGGCCACAGGGTGCGAATGCTGAAATCCCGGCGGAGGGCCGGAAATTCCTGGAAAACGGGCCAGTCGGCCAAATAACGCCGGTTGGGCGCGAAACTCCGCATGTGAGGCCAATTCAGGAAAAACGATTCGCCCGGGGCCAGGGACTTTCGGCGAGATGCCGGCAACAGGCCGGCCTCCTCAGACACCGGACTCTGGGCGGCCCTGGAGAGTTCGCGAAGGTAGGGGGCGACAGGTAACATCGAGAGAGGTTGTGTGGCTCCCTGTTCCACCAGGCCCTCCTGGAATCTGCAAACAGCCTCCTTCCCATCTGGATAGCGCAGCTCCGCCAGTTGGTCGAAGGACCACCGCGTCCAGGCCGGCCAGGCGCGGACAGCGCCTTTGACCACCACGGGATGGTCATATGCCCCAGCATCTTGCTGGGTGAGGCTTTCCGAGGCGCGTTCTTCAACCATTTGGAAGGCAGGACCACGATAGGCAGTCGTCGGCATGGTTCAAGCACCTTGGGACGTCAGAAATCAAAAGGCAACACTTGACTTCCGAGAACGGCGGGACGATACCACGCGACGGGGAACTCAGGCAATACGAGCCAGGGGTCCCTCCCGAATGGCGGCGGCGCGAACCCGGCGACCTGTTGAGGAAATTCTGGTCCGAAAGGCTCAAGCCTGGAAGACGGCTGTTTCTCGTGGCTTGCGTTCCCCTATGGGTAAGGAACGGTTGCGAAATAACTTCCCGCCGCTTGCGGCTTAGCGGGCAGTCCGCTAAGCCGCAAGCGGCAAGAAAGAGGAGTTATTTCGCCGTCAGTCCTACATGATCCCTCAATCGGCCCGAAGCGATCAGTGCTTCACCACCGCTTCAGGGGCTTCCTTGGGAATCCGCATCGCGTAGAACGAACGCCACACGAAGACCAACGCGATCCCCAGCATCAGGACGCCGACGAACGGGCCGTAGTCCATCGCCTTGCTCTTCTCGGCCGCTTCCCTGATCTCAACCGCGATTTCCACCGCCAGCAGGCCGAACAGCGTCGAGAACTTGATGATCGGGTTCAGCGCTACCGACGTTGTGTCCTTGAACGGATCGCCAACGGTGTCGCCGATGACGGTGGCCTCGTGCAGTTTCGTCCCCTTTTCCTTCAAATCGACCTCGACGTACTTCTTGGCGTTGTCCCACGCCCCGCCGGTGTTGGCCATCGAGATTGCCTGGAACAGGCCGAACACCGCGATGGAAATGAGATAGGCGACGAAGAAGTTCGGATCGAAGAACGCAAAGGCGAGCGTGATCGACATCAGCGCGATGAAGATGTTCCACATGCCGGCCTGGGCATACTGCGTGCAGATGCGGACCACCGTCTTCGAGTCCTCGATGTTGGCTTCCTTCTTGGTCAGGTCCATGTTCTTCTTGATGAACTCGACCGCTCGATAGGCGCCTGTAGTCACGGCCTGCATCGACGCGCCCGAGAACCAGAAGATCACCGCCCCGCCGCAGATGAAGCCGAGCAGCACGGGAGCGTCGGTCAGACTCAGGTGAAGCAGGCCGGCTTTCCCGAGCAGCAGGATGATCGAGAAAATCATCGTCGTGGCGCCGACCACGGCCGTGCCGATCAACACCGGCTTGGCCGTCGCCTTGAAGGTGTTGCCGGCCGAGTCGTTTGCCTCGAGATAGTGTTTGCCGCGCTCGAAGTCCGCGTCGAAGCCGAAGTCCCGTTTGATCTCCTCCTTGATGCCGGGAATATGTTCGGTCTGGGCCAGCTCGAAGACGGACTGGGCATTGTCGGTCACAGGACCGTAACTATCGACGGCGATGTTGACCGG
This sequence comes from Gemmatales bacterium, assembly GCA_038240465.1. Classification (GTDB taxonomy): domain Bacteria; phylum Planctomycetota; class Planctomycetia; order Gemmatales; family Gemmataceae; genus JBBRIK01. The sequence goes on along the minus strand of JBBSDR010000485.1, from coordinate 882 downwards.
CCCCATGCACAGGAAGCCGAATGCGACCAGGCCGAAGGCGAAGATGGAGCCGACGCCGACGAGGCGGACATCCTTCAACTCGTCCTTGATCTTGCTCTTCGTGGCCGCGTCAAGACCTTCCAGAGTCGGCGAGGTGCCGACGTTGATCGCCTGGAGTTCCGTCTTGATCGCGTTCTTCGTGGCGAGGGGCTGTTCTTCCAGAGTGGCGGAATTGCCTCCTCGGGCTGCATGGAGTTCCTGCTTGATCGTTTTTTTGGTTTCGTGGGGAAGAGCTACCAGGGTGGCCGAGTAGTCCTGCTTTTCCTCTCGGAGCTTCTCGCGGGAGTATTTGAGTTCGCGCGTGATCTGGGTCCTCGTGCTGTCGTCAAGCCGTTCGAGGGTAGGAGACCGGGATGGCTCGAGTTGCACCTGCATCACGGAATCGAGACCCTTCTGGCTGACAAAGAACGCTCCGCCCATGAGGCCGGCGATGAGCAATCCCTTCCAGAAAGCGCTGAAGTAACCCGCAACCAGGCCGGAGAGAATCGTCAACGATGCGCCGCCTTCACGGGACGCGGTGACGATTTCGTGAACGTGCTTGGAATGCGAACTCGTGAAGACCTTGGTAAACTCGGGAATGAGGACGGCAGCGAGGGTACCGCAACTGATGATGATGGCGAGCTTCCACCAGAGCCCCGACTGTACCGTTGGATCGAGGACCGAGGGCATGTCGCCGATGAGTAGCCAGCTCATGAGGAACGAGGTGCCGATGCTGAGGATGGATGCGATCCAGATGAGGCGGGTGAGCGGTTCTTCGAAGTCGAACTCTTTCAGCCCGCGGTATTTGCTTTCGGAGATCGCCTGGTTGACGAAGTAGGATGCACCGGACATGAAGTCCATCAG
>JBBSDR010000484.1:0-5806 GCA_038240465.1 Gemmatales bacterium | reverse complement strand
GCACGCGCTCCGCTCGAAGACTCGCGTCGCGGCTAACCGCGACAGATTATTGCAATCCCCCGCGCGTGCCGTTACAACCAGAGATAGAGGGAGCCGATTCGTCTTCATTCTTCGGGACGCCGTTCATGTCGCTGGCGATTCGCATCTACTTCAATGCCGTCTTCGGCGGACTCGGCGGACTGCTGGGGTGGATGCTCTACGGCGTTTTCTTCGACGCCCGCCAGAGCGGCACGGCTCACTGGCTCCTCTCCGGCTGCGTCATCGGCGGCTCCATTGGCTATCTGGTCGTCAGCGTCGAGGCCATTCGCGACCGCTCGCTCCTTCGCTTCTGCCGGCTGGCAACCTATGGCCTCGTCCTCGGCGCTCTCGGCGGCGCGCTTGGCATGCTCAGCGGCGAAGTGATTAACGGCCTGCTCGTCAGCGGCGTCGGCGCCGACCGCGGCAATGTGCTGAAACTCCTCGGCGGCATGATGGCGCGCGGGCTTGGCTGGATGTTCCTCGGCCTCGCCGTCGGCGTCAGCGAGGGACTGGCTGCTCGTTCCCTCGGCAAGTTCAGCTATGGCGCCATCGGCGGCTGTCTCGGCGGCTTCCTCGGCGGCTGTCTGTTCTTTCTGCTCTACCGAGCCGGCACCGGCAGCGATGGTGCCGCCTTGTGGGGAGCGATGGGGCTGGTCATTCTCGGCGCGAGTATCGGTTCGCTGTCGGCCCTGGTGAGCGGCGTGTTTCAGCCGGCGTCGGTGAAGGTGATGCGCGGCTGGCAGGAGGGCCGCGAGTACGGCGTGGACAAGCTGCGAAACTCGCTCGGCCGCGATGAACACGTCGATATCGCCCTGTTTCGCGACATGCGGATCGAGAAGATGCACGCCTTCATCGAGCGCGAGGGCGAGCGTTTTCTGCTGATCAACAACGGTGCGCCCGCCGACTTCACGCGCGTCAACGGCATGCCGGTCGGCCGCGCTCAGGAATTGCACGACGGCGATCGCATTGAACTGGGCCAGGTTGTGCTGCGCTTCCAGTTGCGTATCGCTCAACAGTGGAAACGTCGCAGGGCCGTCAGCGGAACGTAGGTCGTCAGCGTGTAGGGAGTCGTGATGCCACCGCTCAACTGTCCTCGCTGTCAGCGCGCCAATCCGGGCGACGCCGTCTATTGCTACTTCGACGGCAACTTGCTGCGCATGGAAGGCGTCAAGGGAACGCCGGCGACGGGCCTGCTGACGAGGGAATTCCTCTTTCCCTCCAAGCGCCGCTGCGCCACCCTCGATGACTTCGTCCAGGGCTGCCAGTACGAATGGGAAGAAGCCTGCGATCTGCTCAAACGCGGGGAATTCAGCCGTTATTTCGCCGGCATCGGCCGCAAGGACCTCGCCCGCGCCGCGCGCGACGCCGAAAAACTTCCTGACGCCGACATCGCGCTGCACACCTTCCTCGGAGCGCTGCCGGCCAGCCAGGTCAAGGGGCCGAAGCTCGATATCCAGCCGCGCCGCATCATCCTCAACAAGATCAAGCCGGGCGAGGTCAAGCAGATTCCGATCAAGGTACTCAACCAGGGCAAGGGACTCCTCCAGGGCAAGCTCACCGTCAGCGAGGGCAATGAGTGGTTCCGCGTCGCCTTCGGCGGCGACAGCGGCAAGTGTCCCATCAAGACGCCGCAGGAAGACGAAGTCCTCTTCGTCGTCGATACGCGCACCCTGGCGGCGCCGGCCATCTACTCGGCGCGGCTGACCGTCATCACCAACGGCGGCGTTGCCGAGGTGCCGGTGCGGCTCGACCTGGGCGCGACGCCGTTCGCCCTGCCGCCGTTCAAGGGTGCCTCGTCGCCGAACGACATGGCGAAACGGATGCTCACCAATCCGAAAGCCGCCGTGCCGCTGCTGGAGAACGGCGAGATTCAGAAGTGGTTCACCGCCAATGGCTGGGCCTTTCCGTCGATGGGTATTCCCACTTCGGGCATCGCGGCCGTGCAGCAGTTCTTCGAGGGCATGGGCCTTTCAAAACCGCCGCCGCTACAGCTATCCGAAAACGAAGTCCGCTGCTTCTGCGTCCCTCCCGAGGTGATGCCGCGCGAGGTCATCCTGTTCACGGACACCAAGAAATGGGTCTATGGCCAGGCCGATACTGACGTCCTGTGGCTGCGAATTGTCACGCCCCAGTTCGCCGGGCCAAGGCAGGCGACCCTCGCTTTCGAGATTGACTCGTCACTGATGGAAGCGGGCATGGTCCACCAGGGCGACATTCGCATCACGGCCAACGCGGGCCAGCAGATGACCGTTCGCGTCATCGTCGATGTCCATCGTCCGCAAAGAAAAGGCCTCTTTGGCTCGCTCTTCAAGATGGCCCTGATCGCCTTCCTCTATCGTCTGGCGGTGCTGGTGCCCGGCGATCTCTTCGCGCGGCTGCTGGCCACGCGCGTCAGCGAACCGGCGACAGGGACGATGGGGCGCTGGGCGCAGCCGGCCGCGAGTGAAGACGGTTATTTGCGGCTATTCGTGCTGGCGACGTGGTGGATCGGGGCCGTCGTGGGGGCGTACCTGGTGTGGAAACGGCGCGGACACTGGAGTGATGTGTTGACAGGGACGGCGGCAGGAGCGATGCTGGGAGTCGCCGGCGCAGTGACGGTTGCCTGTCTGGTGACGCTGCTCGATCTTGGGCCCCGTCTGCTGGCGGCGCTGCTGGCCTCCTCAAACATGGCGGCGGGAGTGGCGACGCTGTTCTGGCTGGTACTGGTCCTGCTGTGGTGGGCGGGCCTGGGTGCGGCGGCGGGGAGCATGCTGCCGGTGCTGGGGCGGCGCGGCCGATTGGCGCTGGCCCACTTCCGGATGCCTTTGATGGTCGCGCTCGAAGCACTGGGACTGCGGGGAGCGGCGGCTTTCCTCGCCGGCAAGACGGCCCCGGTTCGCAACGCCTTGCCCGCTGTCGCCGGGACGCGCGGCTGGACCGGTCCGATTGCAACGCCTGGAGGGGTGACGCGGAAGGGATGATCTGTTACACTTTGGAGGAAAAAAACAAATCGGGAAACCATTTTGTTGCGGATGCCTCTCTGATATGTTAAGAAAAGTTCCTGTCTGCCCGCGTGAGCGGGGCGGTTCGACGCATTTGCTTTGCATTCTCTTACGCCGCGAGGCGGGAGTCGTGAGGGCGATCTGTCCCGGATTCTCGCGGCGAGTGCCTGACCGGATCCTCGAGGGGAGCTGCCTGTCTCATGAGTGCACCACCGAAAATCCACATCGAACGTATGATGTACCGCGCCAGCATCGCCGTCGCCGGTGAATCGGCGGCCAGCTACGCGCTGATCAAACTCATCCCGGCGGGAGGCGGAGCGGGAATGTCGCCGAGCCTGAACCTCGCCATCGTTCTCGACGTCTCCGGCTCGATGTACGAGGAGGACGGAACGGGCATCAGCCGGCTCAAACGCATTCAGGACGCCGCCATCGCCGGCGTCCAGAAGCTCAAGCCGACTGATACCCTGACCATCGTCGCCTTCGCGCACAACGCTCAGGTCGTCCTGCCGCCGACGCCCATCTCGGACATCGAGAAGATCAAGGACGTCATCCAGAAGGTCGATATGTTCGACGTCGATCCGGGTGGAACGGCGATGGACGAAGGCATCCGAAACGGACTCGAGCAGGTCGAGAAGGGGGCCGGCAGCGGCAAACTCAGCCAGTTGATGGTGCTGACCGACGGCGAGACGTCCGGCGAGCAGACCTGCAAGCAACTGGCCCAGCAGTGCGCCCAGAAGAAGGTCAAGCTGCATGTCATCGGCGTCGGCACCGAGTGGAACCAGCACCTGATCAAGGACCTGGCCAAGCTGTCCGAGGGCGACTGGGGCTACATCGACGTCAACGACGCGGGCGCGGCGGAGAAGCTCTTCAAGGCGGAGTTCGAGTCGATGGCCGCCGCGGGCTTCCTCAACGTCGAGATGCGCCTCAAGGCCATGAAGGACATCAAGATCAAGCGCGTTCGTCAAGTGGTGCCGGAAATCAAGGAACTGGGTACGACGGAGCCGGAAGAGCGGCTGCTCGTCGCTCAACTCGGCACGCTGGAGCGCGACAAGTCGAGCCGCTACATTCTCGACCTGACGTTGCCGAAGCGGCCCGAGGGCAAGTTCAACATCGCGACGCTGGAGGTGACCTTCGACCCCGGCACGGGGACGCGCGAGACGACGGGGTTGGTGCCGCTCGAGGTGACGTACTCGGCGACGCAGGGCTACATCAACGCCGAGGTGGCCCGGCACATCGACGAGGTGCAGCTGTTCGAGCAGAACAAGATCCTTCAGCAGGCCATCGCGAGCAACGACACCGAGGAAGTGAAGCGCGTGGCCCAGGCGATCGAGAAGAAGGCCGAGGTCATGGGACCGAGGGCGGCCAAGAAGACGATGCTGGCGCGCCAGGTCCTCGAGGAACTGAATATCGGCGGTCGTATCTCCAAGAAGACGCAGCTGGCCGCGGACGACGCCGCTCGTGTGGCACTGGATTAAACTGACATCCCCCTGGAGCCCAAATCGCCAGAAATCGGCTCCAGGCGGGTGTCGGATCGCTGGAGTATTCAACGTGTTCACCGGTGGTCTGTCGTCTCGCGCTGGGCCGTGAGACGACAGACCTCCTTGAAACAGACCTATTTTTGACAAGATTGCGGGCTGGCAGATGCTCTCCCGATGTCGTCGCCGGCACCGCGGGTCAGCGGATTGAAAGGGGTTTTAGTCACCATGATCATCTGTCCTTTCTGTCACTTCAACAACGAAGACGGAGCGCTGTTCTGCGAACAGTGCAAGTCGGATCTGAGCGGTGTGCCGTCAGCCCCCGCCGCGGCCGCCCCCATTGCGGTCGAGCCGATCCCGGTCGAGCCGATCCATGCGGCGCCTGCAATGCCGATGATGGAACTGACGCCGATGTCCGTCGAACCGATGCCGGTGGAGGTGATGCCGGTCGAGGTGATGCCGGTCGAGGTGGTGCCTGTCGAGGTAATGCCGGTGGAGGTGATGCCCGTCGAGGCGACTCCGGTTACTCCGCCGCCACCGCCCGCACCTCCGCCTCCTCCGGTCGTCTCCGCGCCACCGCCGCCTCCCCCCGCGTCTCCGGCTCCTCCTCCTGCGCCGACTCCGCCGCCCATCCATGCGATCTCTCCGGAGCCGTCTGGCGGCGATGCCGGGATGCCTCCCGGCGCCAGCCCGAAACTGGTCGTGCAGCGCGGCCAGAAGCGCGGCGCCGAGTATCCGATTTTCGAGGGCTTGAACTTCATCGGCCGGGCCGACGACAAGCCGGTCGATATCGACCTCGAGGACCAGGAACCGCCGGATCGCGTCTGGTGTTCGCGCCAGCACGCCGTCCTGATCTTCGAGAACAACGTGCTGACGCTGGAAGACCTGAACAGTTCCAACGGCACCTTTCTGAACCGCGTCCGGGTCAATCCGGGCCAGAAACTGCCGCTGAAACCCAACGACGTCATCCAGATCGGCAACGTGCAGATGAAGGTGGTTGTCTGAAATCCGAAATCCGAAATCCGAAATGAAGGCAGGCAGATAAATCCAAGGGTTCGGATTTCGGATTTCGGATTTCGGATTTTTTGAAGGGGTTGGACCTCCCATGTCTCTCACCTGCGTCAAATGCTCGCGCGTCAATCCTCCCGACGCGGTGTACTGTTATCACGACGGCTTCGCGCTGAACGGTCATGGTGGCCGCGGCGCGGGGCCTGTCGCCGTGGGAGCGCAGCAGTTTTCCAGCCCCTTCGTCTTTCCTTCCGGCCGCTCCTCGCGCAGTTTCGATGAACTGGCGACAGCCTGTCAGGAAGACTGGGACTCGGCCAAGGAACT
>JBBSDR010000483.1:0-5814 GCA_038240465.1 Gemmatales bacterium | reverse complement strand
GGCCTTCTCCATCTTCGCCCATCCAGCGCGTCGAACTGTTTTGCTTGCTCCTCGCGGTCCTGTTCTCGTCCGCCTGGTGCGTGACGGCGGGACGCGAGTTGTCGGCCACGTTCGACGAGCCGACGTATCTGCAAGAAGGCCTCACGCGCTGGCGCAGCGGCAGCATGGCGGGCCTGCTCAAACTCGGCACCATGCCCTTGCCCGTCGATGTCCAGACGCTGCCTCTGTTCCTGTGGGAGCGCTGGTCCGGCACGCCGATCAATCTTGAGACTGCGGATTTCGATCGAGTCCTGCCCTGGGCGCGCGCCTTCAGCCTGGTTTTCTGGTGGCTGCTCCTGGTCCACGTCTGGCTGAGCGCGCGTTCGCTGGGTGGCCGCTGGGCGGGACTTGTCGCCGTCGCGTTCCTGGCCTGCGAGCCGAGCCTGATCGCGCACGCCGGGCTTGCCACGACCGATATCGCCGTCACCGCCTGCCTCGTCGCCCTGCTTTATCACTTCCAGCGGAACCGCGCCTGCGGCTGGCGGCGCCGGGTGGCCTGGCCGGGCTTCTGGTTTGGCCTCGCGCTGCTCGCCAAGGCGTCCGGCCTCGTGTTCGGCGGATTGTGCTTGCTGGCAATCGAGGGCTGCCGCTGCGGCTGGTGGCGCGCCCGAGAAGGACAGCCCATCCATCGCTTCCGCGACTCGTTCCGCGATCTCGTTCAGATCGGTCTGCTGGGCGTGGGCCTGACTTTCGTCTACTGCGGCAGCGACTGGCAGCCCCAGCACTCGTTCCTCACCTGGGCGCGCGGCCTGGATGAGGGGCCAGCGGCGACGGTCCTGGTCTGGGTGGCGGAACACGCGCGCGTCTTCCCCAATGCCGGCGACGGCATCGCCCGCCAGTTCACGCACAACGTCCGCGGTCACGGCTCGTTCCTCCTCGGCCAGGCTCATCCGCGTGCGTTCTGGTACTACTTTCCCGTGCTGCTGACGATCAAGTTGACGGTGCCGATCCTGCTGGGCGTCCTCGTGCTTGGCTTCCGCCGTCTGTTCGGTCATCGGCGCCCGGGCAACTGGCCTCTGCAGGCAGCGCTCGCTCTGTTCCTGTTCAGTCCGCTGTGCCGGGTGCAGATCGGCATTCGCTTCATGTTCCCGCTCATCGCCCTGCTGATCGCCGGTCTGTCGGTGCTGCTCGTCGAGGCGGTTCGCGAAGCACCGTCCGCTTTTCGCCGCCGGCTTCTCGCCGGCGCCGGAGCGGGCAGCCTTGTCTGGTCCGCGATCGGTGTCCTGAGTGTTTGGCCGCATGGAATGTGCTACGTCAATCCGCTCTGGGGGGGAACCGGGGCGGGTTATCGGCTTGTGAGCGAGGGCAACTACGACTGGGGGCAGGGATTGAAGGAACTGGTTCGCTGGCAGGAGATTCATCACCTGCCCGATCTCGACGCCTGGATGTTCTCGACCGATCCGCTGCGGACGCATGTCCCGATGCGGCCCGTCTTTCTTCATCAGCTGCCGATCCAGAGCGACGAAGATTTCCTTGCCCGGGTTCGAGGCCGGCATCTGGCCGTGAGCGTGACCTTGCTGCACGGCGCTTCCCTCGATCTGCCCTTCGAGGCGGCCCGACACATTCTGCTCAACCGGCAGCCCGTGGCGCGGACGACGATGTATCACATTTACGACTTCACTCAGGAGAAGCAGCTCTCGACACACAGCGCCGGCCGCTGACCCGCGTGTCAAACGAATCCGCGCCGGGTATAATAATCGTGGAGTTTGCGATTCCACCGGAACACACATGAGGATGTCGAGCCATGAACCTGGAGCTAAAATACTGTTCGATGTGAAACTACGAACCCCAGGCCGTCAGTCTGACGACCAAACTGCTGACAACCTTCAAACAGAAGATCAAGGACCTGAAGCTGATCCCGGCCAGCGGCGGCTGCTTTGAGCTGACCGCCAATGGCAAGCTGATCTACTCGAAACTGCAGACCGGCAAGTTCCCTGACGAGCAGACCCTGATCGAGCAGCTCGAGTCCGTGAAGTAATCGTTTCGGAGCGGTTACAAAATATCGAGTTGCCGCTTGCGGCTTAGCGGATTGCTCGCTAAGCCGCAAGCGGCAAGAAAGACGGAAGGGTATTTCGTAAGCGTTCCTGAAAGAACCCCATGCTATTTTTTGGCCGTAAGAAACGCCTGGTCGATTACGCTTCCTGCGCCGGCTGAGCGGGCAAGTTGCCTCCTCAGGCGATTACGCAGGTCCTGCGTAACATCACTCGACCGCACGATGTCAATCTCCTGGTCGGCACCGAGACGCACGATGACGCCGGCGTCTACCAGTTGACCGAGGAGATTGCCCTCGTTCAGACCATCGACTTCTTTCCGCCGGTGGTCAACGATCCGTTCGTCTATGGGCAGATCGCCGCTGCCAATGCGCTCAGCGACGTCTACGCCATGGGCGGTATCCCCAAGACGGCGCTCAACCTTGTCGGCTATCCCGACGACAAGCTCAGCCTCGACTGGCTCGGCGAGATCCTGCGCGGCGGAGCGGATCGCTGCATGGAGGCCGGCGCGGTCATCGTCGGCGGCCATACCGTGCGCGATGCCGAGATCAAGTTCGGCATGGCCGTTACCGGCATCATCCATCCGAAGAAGATCTGGACCAACGCGGCGGCGAAACCCGGCGACAAACTGGTCCTGACCAAGGCCGTCGGCACCGGCTTCATCACGACGGCGAACAAGGCGAACGACTGTCCCGAGGAGACGCTGCGGCTGGCCTGCGACAGCATGGTGCAACTCAACAAGGTCGGCTGCGACGCGGCGATGGAAGTCGGCGGCGTTCACGCGGCCACGGACGTGACCGGCTTCGGTTTGGCCGGCCACCTGTTCGAGATGGCGGCCGGCAGCGGCACCACCCTTGTCATCGAGCTAGCGCGCTTGCCGCTGTTTCCCGGCGTCGAGGGGCTGGTCAACAAGGGCTTCCGAACGCGGGCCAGCAAGACGAATCGCGAATATGTCGCTGCGTCGTTGCAAACCGAGGGCAAGATCGACCCCGTCCGGCTCGAGATCTTTTACGACGCGCAGACGTCCGGCGGCCTGGTGCTGAGCGTCGAGCCGGACAAGGCCGACGCCCTGGTCGAGGCAGCGAAAAAACGCGGCGCTTCGCGGAGTTGCATTATCGGCGAGGTGACCGAGCGAACCCGGCCGGAGGTGGGATTGTTGCTGAAACCGTGAATAACCGCACTGACGGAGGCGTCCATCTCAGGGAACAGATCTCCGAGACAAGGAGAGGACGCCGCCTTCGGGCTGCTCCTCATGGGCCTGCCGGTTGACTCAATCGGCAGGCCCTTCTTCTTGCGCGGATGGCAAAAAACTGCGGCATCAGACGTAGCCGCGCAGGAGGCGAATCAGCCAGTCGGCGCCGGCGACAAGGGCCAGCAACACCAGCAGATAAGCGCGATTCCACAAATCGATGGTCACCCGTTCGCTGACGGCGGCGGGTACGGCTGTGCTGGCCGGCCAGGTTTGCGGGTCGGCGGGATCAATCACAGTCCCCCCGGTCGCGGCAGCGATACGCGCCAGGTTCGCAAGATCGGTCGGCGATCCGTCGCGCTCCGGGCGCGGCTCGGTCACATCGAGGACTGTCGAGCCTTCCGCGGCCGTGCGGCCCGCCGAAACAACCGACGCAGTCAAACGGTATGCCCCCGCCGGCCCCGTCTCGAACTCAGCGACATGAGTATCCGGCACGGAGGGATCGGCCGTGAAGCTGAGCGGCAGAGTACGGCCATCGGGCAGGCTGACGACGCCGCGTACCGACGCCTGTGGCAACGACACGGCCGACGCAACCTCGGCCCGAACAGTGGCACGCTGGCCCGTCTCGTAACGGCTGCGGCCCGGTTGCAGCCAGAGATTGACCGCCGAGCCACCCGGCCGAGTCGGCGCCAGCGCTCGCAGCGATTGCTGCCAGAAAAGGTGATACGGCGTTGTCTTCTCGTCGCCGGCCGTCGTCAGCGTTTGCCATTTCCACAGGGTATCGGTGCCGATGTAGAGGACTCGACCGCGACCGACTGTATGCTCGGCCATGACGATCAGGGGGCCGAACGTATTGCCCACGCCGGCCGCCTCAAGCAGCACAGTCGCGGCCGGCTTCTTGCGCAAAGGCGGATAGATCTGATCGAGTCGCGGCAGAGCGGACGCCGTCGTACCGGCTCCCGGCTGGAGGAAGAAGGGCGAGCGTGCGCCCTCGGCGGTCACCTGAATCGCCACGGGGCCAGCGATGGGGTTAGCTGTCTCGCGCGTGATTTCGACGGGCAGGAGGGCGAGCAACTCCGGCGTCTCGGACCAGTGCGCGAGGTTCGGCCCGGCCAGCACGACCAGCGACTTGCCCTCCTCGGCCACCAGCCGTCGCAAGGATGGCGCCAGGTCGCGCGGCCAGCGCTTCGGGTTGACGTCGCCGACAATCACCGTATCGAAAGCCGTCAGTTGCTCCCGGTCCTGCGGGAAGCCGACCAGTTGCGACTTCCGGTCCGGTGCGGCGAACTGCATGAACGCCCCCCCGCCGCGCGACAGAAGGGCCGTGAAGCGGAAACTCGGGTCGTCTTCCAGCACGCGGCGCAGGAACTTGAACTCCCAGCGCCAGCTATCTTCCAGCACCAGCACCTCATGCTTGCCGTCCACCACCTGGACGCTCAGAGGATACATCGCCGAATCCTCAACGCGGAACTCATAGCGCTTCGGCCCGGTTTCGGTGGGCCGATGAGCGAGCCGTACTCGTTCTTCGGTACGGCCAGCGCGCAGAGTCACCTCGGCCGCCGCCAGTTCCTTGCCGTTTTCGGCCATGCGCACTGTCACCTTGCGATCGGCGTCGGCGCGATCAGAGCGAAGGGTGACGAGGAAGTGTGTCTCCGAGCCGAGCAGCACGCGCCGCGCTCCCTGAACATCGGCAACCGTCACCGGCGCACTCGTTTTAGTGGGAGGCGGCGAGCCGGGACCAAGCACATCGACCGCCACACCGAGCCGGCGCGCGACCTCGACGATATCGGAGTGGCCCCGGTCCTGGCCGTCGCTGACGAGCAGGACGCGCTCCGGCATCGTCCCGACCGGGCTTGAGGCGCGCAGGTGGTTCCACGCCTGCGTCAAGCTGTTGGCGTAACGAGTCCCGGAGGCATTTGCTTCGAGTCTCGTCCACTCGTTTTCGTCCAGGGGAGTCGCGCTGCGGTCGAAGGCGAACCAGCGCAAATCGAAGTTCCGGCCGAGCGCCTTTGCCAGTCCGCCTTCATCCAGAGAGCGTGTGACTTCTTCCAGCCGCGTTGTGCCTTCGGTGCCGCCCGGCTGAGCCATGCTCTCGGAGACATCCATCAGAACGAGCATTTCCGGCCGGCGTTCTATGGTTCGCTGGTAAGAGACAACGGGATGGAGCAGCACGAGAGTGAAGAGAAGGACAATGACGATACGCAGGATTGCGAGAGTGACGACGGATCGCCGCGGCACCTGCCGGCGCAACAGGGTGAGGCTGCCTTGCGCGAGAACGCCGAGCAGGGCGACGGCGAGGAGCAGGACCAGCCAGCCGGGCAGAACGGGAACGAAATGTAGCGATGGTTGGCTCATCGAGTAAACCTGATGGGCAGAGTGTTGATCTCGTCGTCCTCGACCCCTGCCGGCTTGTCCGGCAGGTGAAGCAGTTCGTGGGCTAGAAAGGCGCCTCGGGGCGTCCCTTCCTCTGAACGACCCCTGCCGGCTTGTCCGTCAGGTGGTATCCGTTCACGCTGAAACCGACAGAATTATTCTCTAATGATCACTTGAGCTGACTTTGATTGGTAACACACATATTACCCGTAACGATTATTG
>JBBSDR010000482.1:0-5822 GCA_038240465.1 Gemmatales bacterium | reverse complement strand
TAGCCGTCTTGCAGAATGGGGTCCTTGGTGTCGTCAGCGATGAAGGCGTTGACGATGGTATCGGCGATGCCCTCGGACGCGGTTCGAGCCAGTGCCAGGGCGGCGGCGCGGCGGACATCGAAGTCGCCGTCCTCCAGCATGCCGACGGCGTCGAGTCCCTTCGCCTCGCCGTGCATGCCCAGCGCCTCAATGGCCAGCCGGCGCAGGTCCGGGTCCATGTCGATCAGCCGTCCCTTGACCGCCTTGGCCACCTCGGCGTCCCAGAAGCGATGCAGAGCGCCGAGAGCGGCCAGGCGCGCCGGCGAGGTCGCCTCGCTGTCTTCCAGCAGCTTGAGCAACGCAGGCCGCTGCTTCTCGCCGCGCCGGACGATCTCGTGCTGCGCCTTCTGTCGATCGCTGAAATTCTCGGCCGACAGCGCCTTGATGAGGTCCTCGTCGGACAGCTTGCGAATCTTCGCCCATGAATCCAGGGGACGCAGCGCGGTGGCGGGATGCTCCTTGGTGCCGGTCCAGGTGAGGCGATAAATCCGGCCGTGCTTGCCGTCGCCAGACAGCCGGCCCGCGCCGCCCGAATCGGTGCGCCAATCGACGACATACATGGCACCATCAGGGCCGACGACCATCTGGCAGGGACGAAAGAGCGGATCGTCGCTCTTCATGAACTCGAACTCCTCGACGACCTTGAACGTCGCGCCATTGCGTTCGACCTTGTAAGCGCGGATCAACTTGCGAAAGACGTCGGGATAGAAAAGCAGGCCGCGATAGTGTTCGGGAAAGAAGGTCTCGTTGTAGATGAGCAGGCCGGCGGGAGAGCCGCGACCGGTCTTGAGCAGGGCCGGCACCTTGCCCGGCAATTCACCGAAGGCGGCGCCACGAATGGTATCGGGGACGCAGCAGCGCGCCCCCTGACGCAATCGCCAGCCGAAGTCGCTGCCCTCGGCCACATGCATCAGCCGGCAGCCGGTGAATTTGGAGCCGTCCTCGTTGTCGTTATCGACGTGGAACATGTTGAACGCTGCATCGAAGGCCACATCGCGATAGGGATTGCGATAGCCGATCGAGAACGTCTCCAGCTTCGAGCCATCCGGCTTGCAGCGAAAGACGGCCCCGGTGCGCAGGACGGTCGCCCGGCTGCCGTCGGAGCCTTCCGCGTAGTTATCGTCGTCGCCGGAGGTGATGTAGAGCCAGCCGTCGTTGCCGATCGTCAGGCCGGACACCTGATGATGATGGAAGCCGCAAAAGCCCTGGGCGACGACCTCCTTGACGTCCCACGCGCCCCCTTCCTTCGACTGCTTGTAACGGCGAACGCTGCCGCGCGAGGCGGTGTAGAGCCAGCCGTCGTGAAGCAGGATCGTCGAGGGCAACTCCTCTTCGAGGACGACTTTTGCCTTGTCGTAGACGGGCGGTTTAGTTGATTCGAGGATCTTGACGACATCCTTGACGCGCTTGCGCATGGTGGCGACGCTGCGTTTGGAGCCGTCCTTGTACTTGAACTCGACAGGCGTCTCGCGCCAGTCGTCGCCAGGGCTGGGCAGCCATTCGAGGACATACGGCGTGCCGTCATCGGCGAAGGTCATGCCGACCGGATTGATGACCGTCGGCGCCTCGGCCACGATCTCGACCTTGATGCCTTCGGGGACGATGTAGCCCTTGAGGCGCGGATCGCTCTTGCCGAGATCGACGAGTTTGAGCCAGTCCGGTGCTGGCCGGGCCGGGAACTGCTGCTGATTGAGATCGTCCTTCTGGGCAATACCGGCGGACAGTCCGGCGAGCAGCAGAACGAGAACGGCGAGACGATAAGTGGTGTGCATGACGGCAAGAGTCTCCTCGTTGGCTCGGATCGATTGTCATTGTATTTGGACGATGCCGCCGCGCGGGTAGTTCCGGTCACTCAGCAGCCACCACAGGATGAACACGAACAGCGCGCTCAGAACGCCGGCGCCGGCGCCGCCGACGGCGTCGAGTTGTCCGCGTCGGGACGTGTCATCCGGCCAGACATCAATCCTCGTCTGACCTCGCTCGTCGATCCAGAAGATGACGAAAGTGCCGTCCACGTCGGGGGGAAGGTTGAGCATCCTGGCCATCAGACGCAGTTCATCGGTCAGGACGAAAGGAAGCTCGAACGCTTTCGCGACGTCGGCCAGGCTGCCCGCCATGTACTTCGTCGCGCCGCGTTTGTCCGCCTCGTCCTTTTGCCGGGCGCGAGAGGCTCCCTTGATCGCACCGATGCTCGCGCCGGGAACAATCCCCACCACGGCCCAGATAATGAGCCAGATCGTGAGAATGACGGGAGTGTTGTCGCGAAGCAGGTTGTAGCCGGCGAGTCGCCCTGCTCCTTGCAATCGCAATCCCATCATGGCCCACGTCAGGATGGCGGCGAGTATCCCAGCCAGCAACCCGGCAGCGGCGCCGGCAAGAGCGAAGGGGAACGCAAGGTGGAGAACATCAGGCCCGAAGCGAAGGGCCACCGCGCCCGCCGCCCCGGCCGCCGCGAAGACGGGCATCACGGCAAGGAGAAGGATTCGCAACCGTCGCAGCCGGCGTTCAAATTCGACGCGCGCTTCCATGCGGCTGATGGAAGGCGCCTGGGGAGCGCCGAACTCGGCAAAGGGATTATCCGATGAAGGGTTGGGCATGAGTGTTGACGTGTGTTGTCGCCTTGCTATACTGATTGAAAAGGAGGATTACTCCATGACACGAGAAGAAGTCCAGTTGGCCGCTCGCCGTCAACCCTTCGAGCCGTTCCGTCTGATTCTGACGACGGGAGCGACTTACGATATTCGCCATCCCGATCTGATCATGGTAGGCATCCGCTCGGCTATCCTTGGCATCACTCATCAACCAGACGGCGTTGCGTATGACCTCACGATCAAGGTCGATCTGCTGCACATTGTCGGCATTGAGGAACTCCGCGCGACACCGACGACATCCTCGAACGGTCCGCCCGGCTAGCTCTGCGCAGTTCCTGGAGGGGCAGGGTCAGTCTGGCGGCTTTCCACCCGCACCAGGGAGCCAACGACAATCTCTCCACTTGCAATGACTCGGGCCATGAAGCCGATTCGCCCCCGAGCGGACTCCTTGGCCTTCCCCTGAATCCGGGCAAATCGACTGCAGGGTGTGCGCGGATA
Organism: Gemmatales bacterium; assembly: GCA_038240465.1. Lineage (GTDB taxonomy): Bacteria > Planctomycetota > Planctomycetia > Gemmatales > Gemmataceae > JBBRIK01. The sequence goes on along the minus strand of JBBSDR010000482.1, from coordinate 2,694 downwards.
CGTCAGTTCGATGACAGCCGTCTCTCCAACTCGCAACCGAACGCCGGCAGCCAGGGACTCGGGATCCAACCCCGCGATCACGATCTGTTCGCCCAGTTCACCCGCAGTCGTCCGAAATCCCTCGACCCGCAATCTCTCGACGGTCTCGGCGAGCATCACGTTCAACTGACGCCGGCCACCGCAGCCCTTCGTATCGCCTTCAATGCCCATCCTTTCAACCAACAGGGCGCGGTCAACCGCGACTCGTGCATAGCGGTCGGGCGGACGCTGTTCGATGTCCGCCGGCGTGCAGGCAATGCTGACGAGGTGAGCCACGAAAATGGATCCTTTGGAGAGTGGACACGATCCCGGGCCGCTCGGGGAAGGACACGGGACTGAATCAGCCCTTCCAGGTTGCGATGCGCATGAGTCATACCATCCTTCCAGGTCAGACCGAAGCGTGTGCAGCGTATCAAGCCCCAGCCGCAACTACGCCGCGCCGACGGCGGCATACACCTTGCCGCGTTGGGTCAACCATTCCACGTCTCCCCGCTCAGCGCGTTCCTTCACCTCGCGGAGCAATTGCACGGTCTCGGCTTCATAGCAAGGCTCGCTGGGGTCATCAGCCGGGATGACCATTTCCACATCGACGGCGATAACATACTTCTCCGTCTGGACGAGCCTGGTACGCTTGATGCGTTTTCCGGGGATGCGCATGGCTATTCTCGATCAAAGAAGTGAACAGTTACGAGTTTGGCCACACCACTCTGCTTCAAGTGCGACCACACTGCCTTGAACTCTGTGCCGTCGGGCAGGCATACGCGCACCTCGACTGCCGGATTGGGCGTCGCGTCCGGGCGCTCGACGATGAGTTCGCAATCCTCGATCTCCGCGACTACCTGCCACTCCATGATACCGCGCTCGTCCAGCCGCTCGGACGCATGTTGGCCGACGACGTACTTTTCCTCGGTCACAAGTTGCCGGATGGTGTCGAAGAGTTGGCCCATTTTGCGGCTTCTTTCTTCTCGTTGCGGATCGTCACGATGGGGTCAGGGTTCCGCGGAGGGATCGGCAACTGCTGTTCAGACAGCAACTCGATGTGGTCCTTCATTCCCCACTTCGCCTGATAGAGGCAGTCCTCGACTGAGTGTCCGATCCCCGTGAAGCCTTCCAGTTCCGGGGAATAGAAGCCAAAGAAGTCCGGCTCCTCCGTCGCTTCGATAATCAGAGAGTAAGGCAGATCGACCATCGGGTTACCCTCCAGGTTTATCACAACAGCCCTGGAATGACCTTTCCATCCGGACACAGCGCCATCGGCCGATCCTGCCGGTCGCGCACCATCATCTCCGGCGACAACCCCAGCGCCGTGTAAACCGTCGCGGCGACGTCGGCGGGCGTCACTGGAACCGATGTGATATGCGCTCCCTGTTTGTCCGTGCTGCCGATCACCTGGCCGCCGCGCACTCCGCCTCCCGAGAGGAAGACCGAACCGGCGTTGCCCCAGTGATCGCGGCCCCCCTCCTTGTTGAACTTCGGCGTCCGGCCGAACTCCGTCAGGAACACCACCAGCGTCTGATCCAACATCCCGCGCGCCTCCAGGTCCGTCAGCAGCGCCGCGAAGGCTCGATCCGTGCCGGCAAGGTGATAGGGCAGTTTGACCATGTCGCATAACTTCGGATGCTTCTGCACCGGCGCGTTGTGGTTGTCCCAGAGATTGCCGAACTCCGGATCGTAGCCGTAATCGACCATGACGAACCGCGCGCCCGCCTCGACCAGCCGCCGCGCCAGCAGACAGCGCTGGCCGATCTTCGTCATGCCGTATCGCTCGCGCAAGGTCGCCGGCTCGCGCCCCAACTCGAAGGCGCGACGCACCGACGGCGCCAGCAGCATGTCGAAGGCCCCCGCGTACTGGCGATGAATCGGATCAGCGTGGCCGCTCTTCTCGATGGCGCGCAAGCCGGCGTCGAGCGTCTCGCGCAGGGAACGGCGACTCTCCAGCCGTCTCGCATCCATGTCGGCCGGCAAACCGAGAGCTTGCTGATTGAAGTCTTCTTCGGACGCTTCCTTCACCTGGGCCGTGAAGTCCTCGTTCTTCGGCTTGCCGCCCGTCGGAAAGGGATCGTACTCGCGGCCGAGCCAGCCGCCGGTGAACATGTTCTTCGGCGGTGGTCCAGGACGAGTCGTTCCCGGAATGGCAATGTAGCCGGGCAGGCCGGCGCGAGGGCCGAGAACGTGCGCGATCAGCGAGCCGACGTTTGGCTCCGTTGTGATCTGGCTCGGGCCGACGAGCCGGCCCGACAGCGCTCGCGCCTGGCTGTGAAAATGATCGTCGTTGCCCGAGGTGAAACTGCGCACGACCGCGAGCAACTTCGCGGCGCGCGCCAACTCCGGCATCACCTCGCCGAAGCGGACTCCCGGCAGGGCCGTCTGGATCGAGGAGAGTGTGCCGCGAATGTCAGTGAGCGCATCGGGTTTTGGATCGAACGAGTCGATGTGCGTGACGCCGCCGGCCATCCACAGGACGATGACTGCCTTCGCATGGCCGGTCACTTTCTCGGCGGCGGCAGTCGTGCCGGGCAGAAACGTCGAGGCGAGTCCGAGGGAGCCGACGCGCAACAAGTCGCGGCGGGAGAGCAGATCGCGCCAGGCGGGCGGAAGCAAAGGTGGGTGCGGAGACATTGGCAGGGTCCTTGACAGCAAGCAAGGGCAGCGACG
>JBBSDR010000481.1:0-5832 GCA_038240465.1 Gemmatales bacterium | reverse complement strand
TTGCTCGATGGGGTTCTGCGTCGCCAGGACGAAGAACGGCTCGGGCAGGTGGTAGGTGTTGCCGGCGGCCGTGACGTGGTGTTCCTGCATCGCTTCGAGAAGGGCCGCCTGCGTCTTGGGAGGCGTGCGGTTGATCTCGTCGGCCAGCAGCATGTTGGCGAACACGGGACCGGGAAGGAAGGTGTACTTGCGGCGGCCGGTCTCGGGATCGTCCTGAAGAATGTCGGTGCCGGTGATGTCGGCCGGCATCAGGTCGGGCGTGAACTGAATGCGCTTGAACGACAGGTGCAGGATCTTCGAGACGGTGCTGACGAGCAGGGTCTTGGCCAGTCCAGGAACGCCGACGAGCAGACAGTGGCCGCGGCTGAACAGGGCCATCAGCAGTTGCTCGACGACCTGTTTTTGGCCGACGATGACCTTGCCGATCTGCTCGGTCATCTTCTCGTAGGCAGAGGCCAGTTCGCGCACGGCCTGGGCTTCAGGAGGAGTGCTGGAGGTAGTCATCGGAGGGAAAGTCTCTCGGGGTGTCAGGCGGGGGGCAGTCAGGCAGGGTTGTATTGTAAGAGTTGTGACGAGAAGAGCAATGACCTAACTTCTTCGGTGCCGCATGTCGAGTGTTTCGCCGCCGCGCTCGCGTCCCGTGCGCAGCTTTCTGATTGCTCTGGGAGTGCTGGTTCCGGGGCTGGCGATTTTCGTCTTCGGCGTGTCGCTGGAGGCGACGGCGACAGCTCCCGGGGTGATTGGGTCGAGAAGCGAGCGGGCAGTGCGGAGTCCAGCGGCAGGCTTAATAAACCTGGAGCCAGGAATTGTCCCAGGGGATGAGGTGAAACCGGGACAGGTGCTGGCCCGAGTGGAAGCGGTGGAGGTTCGGGGTCCGGAAGGAGCGCCGCTCTGGCTTGTCACGGCGGTGGCGGTCGCCCCGTAGCCGCAAGCGGCCTCGCTTGGGGGCTTCTGCATGGGACCAGCTAGCAAGCGAGGTCGCTTGCGGCTGCGAACGTGTTCCGCTGACGCTTGCTCAAGCGGCAGCGAATTTACGAAACGGTCATCTACCGGTCCCCCGCCGGCAACCGCTAAAACGTGGTGCTCCAGCAGGCAGCGTACCGGGCATCGACTCAAGGCTGGTTCCGGATTCACCCAGACCCCAAACCACTCCGACGGCATCCGGTCATCTTCGTCAGTTCCCGAGTCCACCAGTCGTCATTCTTGGCTACTACCCCCTTGGATAGATTGAAGCGGACAATGCCAGGCCAGCGGTCCTTCGCTTTACGCCAGATCTCGATTGCGGAGAGGTCGAGTGCCTTGGACTCCCAGCCCTTCTCCTTCCCGGGCAAACCCTCCGGATGGAACATGGTTCGATTGATATAGTCACGAATCCGGAAACCAATCGGAATCCGATCGTTTCCAGGCGACCAATTGAAATGCACATATCGTCCCGCGTCACCGCCGATGACGTCCTTCTCCAGCCACAGGATGTAAATCGCTTCTCGGCGGGGCAACACATCATCGAAGAGGAGGCGGGCCGGGTCCGTTTCGTTGGCGGCTGCTTTCTGGACCTGTTCGAGAAAGAATTTCAGATCTGCTATCTTCTCCGGCGGTGCATTCACTTCTTTCGCAACGGCGGCGAGGTCGGCGGGAGATTCTTCCTTTTCGGGCGGACTGCCAGCTCGGAACCACGCATTGATGCCCTGCCAGGCATCGGATGCCAGTTCGATGATTTGCACACTGCGCTTCTCCCCGACAATGAGTTCGAGGCCGATCTGGGCAACAAAGTTGAGGATGCGACGAGGAAAGCCCATGTCTGACCCTCCGAAGGCGGTTGTTCTGCATACTCCGACTTGTGATCGCTATTCCTGAATCGCGGTGAAGGCCGGTCGAAAAATGGGACTCGGCTCCCGGAGGTCTTGGGGTTATCCCAGGCAATCCTGTCGGCCCGGACCCGTTGATGCAGGTTGGACTCCTGCGGGCATTCGGCGTTCTGGCTTCGGACCGTTCCGAGCCCCGCCGTACCCTTTTGTGCAGGAGGGCCTGCGGGCATTGGGCCAACTGCCACCCCTTCGCGGGGCCTGCGTTTCTCCGGGAGCACAAGCCCAGACGCTTTATATACCCGGCGGAAGAATTTTCCACGGTGGATTGCAGAGCCTCATCGATAGAATCCATCAAAGCTTCACAATCGTGGTCTGACTGCGCTGGACCATGCCCGGCAGAACCCGACCTGCTTAGGACCGACGGCGGAATAACTTCCCGCCGCTTGCGGCTTAGCGGGCGTTCGCGGGCGATCCGCTAAGCCGCAAGCGGCAAGAAAGAGGGAAGTTATTTCGCCGTCGGTCCTTACCCCGAGTTGCGGGAAAGGATTTGGAACACTTCATGCCAGCCGGAAAAGCCCTTCAACTTGAAGATTCCGATGCAGTTCGTCTTCCACTCCTCGGAACGTCGTTCGAGGATTCCCGCGATAGCCTCGCTGCACAGAGCATAGTTCCGCAGCGGCATCTGTTCGGGCGGAATGGGGTTGAAAGCTTTTGTGAGGGATGCGTGTGAGATTCCCTCGATGCGAAAGGTATACGAGACGTGCGGGCCTTCCCTGTCATTCTCGACGACGTCCACTTCACCCAGATGGATCGCAAACCGGAGATTGATCGCCCGCTGTTCGGGGACTTCGCGGTTCCGTGTTTCGATCAGCTTCAGCGTCTCGAATACCATCTCGACCGCATGCAGCGCGGCAGTCTCCGCGGATTGGGGGTCGCCAAAAGCGAGGAGGTAGCCGTCGCCCGTGCTCTTCATGCAACGAAGTCCGCGCGGATGACCGGCCTGCGCAATCAAGGCTCGCAGTTCCCGCATCAAGCCACGCCCCACGGCGTACCACCCGAATAGGTTGCTCGTCGCCGTGGACTCGATCAGGTCCACAACCACAATGGCTTCCGTCGCGACCTCGGGGAAGGGAGTGGATTCGCTCGCACTCATGGGTCCTTACGCTCCGACAAGGTCCAAACGATTGATCTCAACAGGCCCGCTAAAGCCTTTGAAATCGAAAAGGCGTTCGCTCGGCCCGAGACGAGTCCGTTGTTCTTCGGGCAAGGCGAGGCGCGCAGGCTCCGAGATGATGATCTGCCCTGGTTTTGCCACTGCTGTCAGACGAGCAGCCACGGTTACCGCGCTGCCGAAGACATCTTCTCCGTAGGAGGTCAGGAGCGGGTAGACTTCTCCGGCGTGGAGACCGACGCGAAGCGTCAAGGGTTGCCCGCCGACCCGGATCGGGTCCTCCCCGAGAGACCTCTGCAAAGCTGTCGAGAAGGCCAGCGCATCCTCTACCTCATCAAAAACGGCGAGGAAGCCGTCTCCAAGAGACTTGACAATATGCCCGCAGTGTCCGGTTTGCAGCACGCGAACGCGCTGAAAAAACTCGTCAAGGGCGCCCATGAATTGGAGGTCGCCGGCCTGGGCGATCAGGGCCGCTGAGCCAGCAATGTCGGCAACAACGATTGCCAACCGCTTCGCGGCCGCCTCCGACCTGGCTTCGACTTCTGCTCTCTCGGTTGTCATGTCTCCTCCTCGGGCAGAGATACCGTCGCCTTGCCTTCCAAACCGTCTCGGCTGCCCTCCCTCAGATTATACCGAGATCGTGGTCTTCAAGCCTCATTCATTACTCGTCACTCGCCGTGAGGACGAGCCGATCAGGAGAAGTGGAATTCCACAATGTCGGACGGCCCCAGTCCAACCTGCAACGCCGCGTCTCGCAGCCCGGGATGAGCGAGCAGAAATCGGGCCAGTGGCGTCACCACGAGTGTTTCCAGCGTCCGTTGCAAGGGACGCGCACCATAGCGCGCGTCGAAACCTTCCCGCGCCAGATGCTCGACCAGGGCGTCGGACCATGTCAGCTTCAAGTTCAGTCTGGCGATGCCCTCGCGCAGGCCGACGTCGGCCAACTCCTTGCGCGTGATGGCCCGGATCGTCTCGGCTCCGAGCGGCTGAAACGTCACCACGCCGTCGAGACGATTGAAGAACTCCGGCCGAAAGAACGCCAGCGCCTCGCCCTCATACGCGACTCCGCCTTTCAGGCCGAAGCCGAACGATTCCTGCTTGCCGGCGCCCAGGTTCGACGTCAGGACGATGATGGCGCTGCGGAAGGTCGTCAGCCGGCCATAGCGGTCGGTCAGCCGGCCCTCGTCGAAGACGCCAAGCAGGACGTCGAATACTTCCGGATCGGCCTTCTCGATCTCGTCGAGCAGCAGGACGACGAACGGCTGCTGGCGCAACTTCTGAATGAGGTCGCTCGGCTGGCCGCCCGGTTTCGACAGCAAGCGCTCCGCGGCGCCGAAGCCGCTGTACTCGCTCATGTCGAGCCGCAGGAGACGATCGCCGCCCTCGCCGTGGCCGAAGAAGTAGCGCGACAGCGCCTTGGCCATCTCCGTCTTGCCAACGCCCGTCGGCCCGCAAAAGAGCAGCACGCCTACCGGACGATTCGGATCGTTCATGCCCGCCTTGAAGGCCAGCACCAGCCCCGCCGCCGCCTTGACCGCCTCTTCCTGACCGATCACCTGTTTGCGAAACGCCTCCTCGATCTCTTCGCGCTGCAAGGTCAACTCGTCGCGCAGGAACAACTCGGGCAATCCCGTCTGGTGGACGAACTCGCGCACCACTCGCGCCGTCGTGATCTCGGCCGGCTTCTCGCGCGTGGGCCGGGCCTCCTGACGGACGCGCTCGAACAACTGCATCACGAATCCCGCTGCCTTGCCGGGAAAAGCGTGATAGGGCAGGAAGCGCGCGTGAAGGTTGTAGATCAGGTCCGTCACGCCCCGGCCGACTTCGAGCGGATTATTCGACTTGAGCATGTCGGTCAGATGATCGAGGACGGTGACGGCATCCGCACGGCTGAACGGCTCCAGACGCAGCACCTGGAAGACGTCGGCAAACCCCGGCAGCAGCCGGCGGCAAGCGTCGAGTTCCGCGGGAGTCGCCTCGCCGACAAGGCGCAGTTCGCCGCGCTGCAAGTACGGCAGGAAGAACGCGGCGATACTGTTGGTCGGGCCTGTGCCACCCTCGCGGATCAGGTCGAGAAGCGAATCGATGCACAGCGTTCCGCCGAGCTGGGCCAGTTCGGCGATAATCAACTCGCAGCGTTCCTCCCACTGGCCGAGATAGCGCATGCCGGAGATGAGGCGCGCGCCGCTGGTCAGCCAGTAGAGCCGGGCCGCCAGTCCGCGGCGCGGCCGCTCCTCGTCCTCGGCCTGCTGGCGTTCGATCAGCCGCACCGCCTCGACGAGAACGGTCGTCTTGCCGGAGCCGGGTTCGCCGACGAGCAGGACGTTGGCTTTTTCCTGGCCGAGCCGGCGAACGAGATCGTTCACCTCGCCATCGCGGAGCCAGGGACGGGCGAGCATCTTGCGAAAGCGCGGATCGCCCATCGGCTCGGCAATTTCCTGGAGAGTGTCGAGGTCCGGTATCCAGTGTCCCTCGCGGGCTTCCCGGCGGTTGAGGGTGACGACGACCTGTTCGAGACTGACCGATTCCGGAGGCAGATGGCGCGCGAGTCCTTGCGGTGTGATGCCTTCGAGCTTCTGCTGGACATAGTGCGTGATCAGCGGCCGCAAGCCGAAGTCGTCGTAGTAGTAGAAGCGCATGTCGAGCGTCGGCAGCACGCAGACGAGTAATCCCTGTTCCTGCCGGCCGTGGACACACCAGACGCGGAGGGTGACCGACTCATCGCAGGGATAACGGCGTCCTTCCTCCTGATATTCGGGACGCACCGGCACCTTGACAGTGAGCATCTGCGGATCGAGGAAGTCGGGACCGTCGGCCCAGGGATTTTTCTGGTAGCGCCAGGCGAGGTAATCCTGC
>JBBSDR010000480.1:0-5847 GCA_038240465.1 Gemmatales bacterium | reverse complement strand
GTCGGCCTGCTCGGCGGCGGGGACCTGGAGATCGAGGGGTTCGGTCAGACCGCCATGCGGAGGAATCAAATCATTCATGCGAAGGTTCCACGGGAAAAAGGGTCAAATCTGATAGGTCACGTCGGCGGCGGGTTCGGCACGGCGGAGCAACTCGGCGAGCGAGAGTTGTTCGAGCAGACGCTGCTCTTCGGCCTGGACGTCGCGCCACACCTGCTGCAAGACGATCGAGGCGGCGGAGGGAGGCGACTTGCCGAGGGAGGAGCGAGCCTGATTGCGATCCTCGACGCAGGTGAGGATGTCGGCGAGCGAGATATCCTCCGGCGTCCTGGCCAGTTGATAGCCTCCCGAGGCGCCGCGGACACTGGCGACAAGTCCGGCGGCTTTCATTTGCAGGAGGATCTGCACGAGGAAACCGGAGTTGATGCCGTGCGCCTCGGCAATCGCCCTGATGCGCGTCGGCTGACCGGCCCGGTAGTTGGCCGCCAGTTCCATCATCGCGATACAGGCATATTCCGACTTGGCCGAGACCTTCATCTCACCACTCGTTCTAGATGCCGCCGCCGTCCTGCACCTCGATGACGTGCAGGCCGCACTCTTTTTTCACGGTGCCGGCCCAGCGGCCCGCGCGCTCGTCCTGGCCCTCGGCCACCGCCTGGGTGCAGGGCCAGCAGCCGACACTCGGATAGCCCCGGTCGTGAAGGACATTGTAGGGGACGTCCTGTTTGACGACGAAGGCCCAGACGTCCTTCTTCGTCCAGTTCAGCAGCGGATTGACCTTCACGAGATTGAACTTCGCGTCCCAGCCGACCACGGCAGCCCGTCCGCGATCCGACGTCTGATCGCGGCGAATGGCACTGATCCAGGCCTCGTAGCCGACGACCGCGCGGCGCAGCGGCACCATCTTGCGATCGTGGCAGCACTGGTCCGGCCGAATGCGATAGAGCGGACCGCCGTGTTCCGTCTCGTATTCCGCGACGGTCAGGTCCGGCTGCACCATCTCGACCGCAATACCGTAGCGCTCGCGGATTCGCTCCCGGACGTCGAGCGTCTCCTGAAACTGGTAGCCCGTGTCCAGGTTGAAGATGCGCATCCAGGGAGCGACCTCGGCGAGCATGTGAATGAGGCAGCAGCCCTCAGCCCCAAACGCCGTCGCCATTGTCAGTTTGTTGCCAAACGTCTCCGCCGCCCAGCGGAGGATATTCTGGGGTGTCTCGCCGGCTAACCGCTCCGACGCTGCCGCGATTTCCACATCCGAGAGGATTCGCCTGTCCATGTGTTCTCTTGTTCCTGGACTCATGGCCAATTCCATTGACTCGTAAGTAAGTTTACAATCCTAGTCGAGATTTCGTCAAGGGTGGGAGCGAGAGATCAACGAAAAAAAGCCGCGTCCTTGACGACGCGGCTTTGGAACGGTTACGAAATAACGGGTTGCCGCTTGCGGCTTAGCGGGCCGCCCGCTTAGCCGCAAGCGGCAAGAAAGAGGGGACTTTTCATTTCTTCTTGTTGGGAACCGGTTCAAAGATGACGGAGACCTTGGTCCCGACAGGGGGGATCTTCTCGGAATTGGCCTCCCAGTTCAGGTCGGTGTTATCCTTGCTACTCTTGATCGGCAGGTCGAACAGAGCGGTCTCGAAGTTGGAAACGCAGACGAGATCGCCGTCGTTAGCGAGGAAGATCTTCTTCATTGGATCGAGCGGGTTAGCGATGAGCCGGCTGCCGGCGAAGACCCAGTCGTGCGTCAGTGTCTTCTTGGTATTGGCGTCGCGAACCCATTGCTTGGCGTCCAGGGAAATGACCTGGTTCTTCTCCAGGTACTCGACCGTGATCTTGATCGTCTGGCCGCTCGCGGCGACGTACTTGGGATCGAACTTGACCGGCGATCCTTCCTCGGCCTTGGCCAGGATCAGCGCCTGCTTGAGCATGCGCGCGTCGATGTCAGCCGTGAGGACCGCCTCGTGTTCCTTGGTATCCTTGCGCGTCATCAGCAATTCGAGAGCGCCTTTCTGCAGGCAGATGCTGGCGCTGACGACGACGCGGCGTTTCTCGCCCTCAAGTTCGAGAGTGATGTTCGGTGCAATCTCGACCCGGCGAACGGCAGGGGGCTTGTCGGGTTTGGGTGCCGGAGCGGCCGGCGCCGCGGCCTCTTCCGTCTCGGGAGTGCAGCCCGGGACAAGCAAGGCCATGAGAACCAGGCCCGCGAAGGCCGGCAAGCGACGACTGGTGAGAATCGCCATGAAGGTAATCCTTGAAGGGTAGACCCGGTTGGACCGGACGCTGACACGCCCCGCTCCCCTGAAAGTCATGATACCAAACAAGGACGATCCGCGCGCAAAAGAAAAACCCCTCGGTCCTGGGCGGACCGAGGGGTTCGGGAACCCGACGAGGGTATTGGAGAGATCAGTTGCCGCAGCAGGAGCCACAGCCCATGCGTCCGCCGAAGATCCGCTTCAGCAGACCGCCGCGGCCGCAGCCGGCTTCCTCGCAGCGGACCCGGCATTCCTTGTGGCAGACCTTGCCGCCGCAACCGCCACAGCTGCCGCAGTCGCCACAGCTATCTCCGCAGGGATCGCAGCTCGGCTGGCAGCACATCGGCTTGCAGGACTGGCAGCAGGGGGCCGGCTCGCAAACCGTCACCGGCACCTGATGGCAGTGCTTGACGCAGACTTCATACGGCTCGCAGACCGGAACCTGCTTCTTGACGCAGGTGGGGACCATTTCCTCGACAGTGTAAGGCACCTTGCAGTGAACCGTCGTCGGCTTCATCGTGCAGACCTTGACCGGCACACACTTGTGGACCGTCGTCGGCACCATCGTGCAGACCTTGACCGGCACCTGCTTGACGCAGTCTTCGCTGACGGTCTTGTAGGTCGTGACCGGCACCTGCTTGACAACCGTTTCCTGAACCATGCGGGTCGTCGTGGTGCAAATCTCACGGCACACCTGGGCGCCCTCGACGAACTTGGTGCCGGGGGCTTCCTCGTCATGGCCGACGCCCTTCTCATCGACGTAGGCGCCGCAGACCTTGCGGCAGGTCGTGTACGGAATCTGCTTCTTGACGATCTCCTCCACCATGTGCGTGCAGGTGTAGGGGATCTGCTTCTTCACGAAAGCGCCCTCGACGAACTTGCGGCCAGGGCCTTCGCACTCGTAACCGGTGCCGTGGTCGTCGATGTAAGCGCCGCGGAGGGTGTGGCAGATCGTCTCGGGAACCTGCTTGACGACGTTGTAAGGCACATTGTGGCAGACCGTGTAGGGCACCTTCTCAACGACCGTTTCCTTGACCCACTTCGAGCAGGGGACCTGTTCGCTGGTGGTGTGGTCCTTCCAGACCTTCTTGCAGTGGACTTCGGACTCGCAGCTATCGGAGAACCAGCTCTTGCACTTGCGCCACGGGCCGCACTTCGTGGTGCACGAGCAGGGGTCGAAGCACACCTCACGGCACTCCTCGACGCAGCGCATCTTCTTCGGGCAGCACACCTGCTCGTTGACCCACTCGCCGCACTTGTGGCAGACGGTCTTGTTGTAGCAGTATTCCTTCCAGACCTTCTTCTTGCAGCAGCGATAGTGAGTCTCGACGCACTCGCGGCACTCGGTGCAGCAGACGTTCTTCATGACCGTCTCGCAGTTCTGCTTGCAGACCTGGGAGCAGCACTCCTTGCAGTGCGTCTCGGTGACCGGACGGCAGACCTTCTCGCAGCACTCGCGGCAGTGCTGCTCCTGAATGCACTTCTCGACCTGGTGGCAGGCCTTGTGGCAATGCACTTCGGAGACGGGCTTGCAGACGACGGTGCAGCACTCCTTCATGCAGGTTTCGGGCACGCGTTTGCAGACCTGGTAGTGACACTCCTTGTACTGGATCTCGGTGCAGGGCTTCATGCAGGTTTCGCAGCAATCCTTGTACTGGATCTCGGTGCAGGGCTTCATGACCTCATGGCACTCATCGCGGTAGCAGGTCTTGCAGACCGGCTTCATGACGGTCTCGGTGACGCATTTGTAGGTCGTGTGCCAGCGGGTCTCCTTGACGGTGTCGCAGACGAGCTTGTACGTAGTCCGGGTCTCGCCCTGCTGCGCGGTGAAGCCGGTCTGGCAATCGCCCGTCGATGACGAGGTACAGCCGTGGTTACAGGCGCCGCAGTTGCCGGCGGCCGCGAACCCTGCCTGTAGCAGCAGGCCGGTCATGGCCACCAGCATAACACTCGAGCGCGTTCTCATGGTAATCCGCCTCCTGTATGGCTCCGTCCTCGTGAACGTCCTTCGCAGGGCCGGTTCCGTCCGGCCTGGCTGCGTTTCCCTGGACCGAGGTTTCGGAAGCATATCGAGCCAGGTGATCGTCGGGCCCGGTTGCATGGCGAGCGTCATCGTTCGCCATTTGCCCGCAAGCGTCGTCCGCCTGGCGCGGCTGACACTTGTCCTTGACACCTTCTCTATCGGCACTGTCTTGCCGGCTCGATCAGTTCGTACCCGGCTAACGCCTCTTACCTGTCCTTCGTCTTTGTCATGCGCAAGGGAAACGCCAGACGTATCGGCTGGGGAAGTTGTGGGAGATGGGGAGGGGCCTTCCGCCGCTTGCGGCTTGGCGGATTCCCCCCGCTAAGCCGCAAGCGGCGGAAAGGATTACCTGACGCGCAAGTAGAACTTACAACCCGACTTCGTTGCTACGCCGCGACAACATCGGCGGGACATCGCGGAAAGTCCTTACCGTCCGCAGGCTTGGAACAACAGCCGAGGGGAAACGCAAGGAGAATTCCGCCCCGGCTCGACTTTTGCTGTAGAGTTGACTCGGACACGTCATGATGGCAATGGACCTTGACCTCAGCGTTTGACGCTCACAGTCTTTTTCGGTCGAGGTCCCGCGCCGGCCGTCGGTCAGGACGACGGCTCTCAGTCTTTCAGTCCCCTCTCGCGGGAGCCAGCGGCATGGCCAGGCGCCTTTTCAATCTGATTCCTCTCCTGGGGGCGTTTTTGTCCCTGGGCGCGTCGTTTCGCACTCCGAACTTCGTGGTCGAGGCGGCCACGCCGCAGATCGCGAAGCAGGTCGGCCAGTATGCCGAACACTATCGCAGCGAGAAGGCGATGCTCTGGCTCGGCCGGGACATGCCCCAATGGCCGGAGCCATGTCCGCTGCGCGTGACCGTCACCCCCGGCGGCTCCGGCGGCGCCACGTCCTTCGCCTTTGATCGGGGCCAGGTTCTCGGCCAGAACATGCACATCGAGGGGACCCTCGAACGCCTGCTGGCCAGTGTGCTGCCGCATGAGGTGACGCACACCGTCTATGCGTTCCACTTCCGCCAGCCGGTGCCGCGCTGGGCCGACGAGGGCGGCAGCGTTCTCTCGGAAGATGAGATCGAACGCCGCCGGCACGATCAACTGGTGCGCAACATCCTCAACAATCGGCGCGCGATGCCGTTGCGGCGTCTGTTCTCGCTGCGTGAATATCCGAACGACGTGATGGTGCTGTACGCCCAGGGCTTCTCGGTGACGGACTTCCTTGTCGGCAAGAGCAGCCGGCCGGCGTTTCTGAACTTTGTCGCCGACGGCATGAGCAAGGGCTGGGACCAGGCGGCGAAGTCGCATTACGGTTATCAGAACGTCGAGGAGCTGGAGCAGGCCTGGTTGCAGCACCTGCGCGACACGAAGCAGCGCCCGCCGGCGGAGGTCGCTCGCGCGGTCAACGTCGCGGGCCGCCCGTCCCGCGTCGGCGGTCAGGTGAGCCGCGTCCTCGGCTGGACAGTGCTGATCGCCGGCACCTTGCTCGCGCTGATCCTCGGCGGCGGCGCTCAAATGCTCTTCCCGAACAGCCCCATCGGACTCTTGCTCGGCGTTCCGATCTTCATTCTTTCAGCGGCG
>JBBSDR010000479.1:0-5850 GCA_038240465.1 Gemmatales bacterium | reverse complement strand
CACGCGCTCCGCTCCGAGGACTCCGCGTCGCGGCTAACCATAATCTGTGACGTTCTACCCCGCGGCGACACTCATCCCGGTGAAATAAGCCAAGGGGATGACGGGATCGAATGGGGACAGAACAGAGACTATTTCTCGAGTCAACCGAGGGCGTCAGCGACAGCCGTAATTAGAGAGTCCGCGCACTCAGATTCTGCTCGGGGTCGAAATCGGCTCGATGACCGACGGCTGAATGAATGCACGAGACCCCTGTTACTGGCCTGTTTCGCCCCCTGCGGGAAGGGATGCTTCTTCGAGGCGTTCCAGTTCGGCCAGTTCCTCGGAACTGGCTTGGCCCCGTCGAAACTTGCGGCTCAGCAATGCCAGACGATCGGCGCGTTGCTGAGCCTGATCGGCGCGTTGCTGCGCCTGATCGGCGCGTTGCTGCGCCTGATCGGCGCGTTGCCGCGCCTCTTCCATCTCGGCCTTCACTTCGGTCAAAGTCTTGAATGGCTTGCCGGTAGGATCGAAAACGACCATCTCGGGTCCGCTCAGGTCGAAGCGGATGCCCAGACGCGGACTGACAAAACCCTGCGACGGACGGATGCGGCGAAATACTTCACCGCGACGCACGAAGATCGACAGGCGGTTGTTGTCGGGATCATACAAATAGTATTCCTCGACGCCGTGTTCCTGGTAGAAGTCCAGCTTATCGTCCATCTCCCGGACCGTGTTGCCGGGCGAAAGCACCTCGAAGACGACGGTCAGGGGAATATTCTCCTCTTGCCACTGTTTGTAGGAGCCGCGATGGCCCTTGGGCCGGCCGAAAACGACATAGACGTCCGGTGCGACGCGGATTTTCGGATTTCCCTCGACGGGATACCACAGGTTGTCCATGGCGACGAAGAGATCGGCGATGCTGCTGAATAGCGCACGCAGGTTGCTGAACAGCAGCACGATCCAGTCGGCCTGTTTGGTATTGTCGGCCATGGGTTTTCCGTCGCTGTCGGGATAGACAAGGGGATCGACCAGGGGCTGAACTGGGATCATGTTCATGAAACGTCTCCTTCCGCATGGGCGATTGTTACGCTACCATGCTTCCCTAGCTCCTGGCAACCGCAGCCGCCCACTGGTGTTGTGCGGCACCATCGGCTACACTGCCTTCACTGCCCGAATCCCACTTCCCGAGGACCTCATTATGCCGGCACGCATTACCGCCTCCGGAATCGTCATTCTGGTGCTGTTCGTCGCACCCATCGCGGCCCAGACGCAATTCACCTTCCGCGACGTCACCAAGGAAGCCGGCCTGCTGCCGCACGTCGGCGGCATCGCCGGCCATGCCGCCGCCTGGGGCGACATCGATAACAGCGGCTATCCGTCGCTCTACGTCGGCACCTTCGGCGGCAAACCCTATGACTCGAAAAACAACATGCTTTTTCGCAACGTCAAGGGTAAGTTCGTCCTCGACACTCAGAAACCCCTGCAGATCAGCGGCCGCGGCAACGGCGCCGTCTTTGCCGACCTGACCAACTCGGGAAACCTCGATCTCTACTTCAGCAATCACGCCATCGACTGGAAGCCGCACGGCAAGGGCTACGAGCAATTCTCGACGCCCAACGCCCTCTTCCGCAACCTCGGCGGCGGTAAGTTCGCCGACGTCTCGAAGGACTCCGCCGCCTGCCCGCCGGACTTCGCCGCTCGCAGTGTCTGCGCCGTCGATTTCGATGGCGACGGTCTGCTCGATCTGCTCGTCGGCGAGTGTTATTTCCAGGGCGGACAGTCGCGCTCGAAGTTGTTCCGCAACCTCGGCAATTACAAGTTCGAGAACGTGACGACCAAGGTCGGTCTCCCGGAGAAAGTGACCGGCTTCGGCGTGGCGGCCTGCGACGTCAACAACGACGGCTGGCCCGACCTGTTCCTCGCCGGCCGGCAGGGGGGCAATCGCCTGTTCCTCAACGACGGCAAGGGACGATTCAAGGAGGTGCCGAAGACCCATGCCGACTTCGACTGGAAATTCCCGGCCTCGCTCGATGACACGACCTGCGGCGTCTGTTTCGCCGACGTCAACCGCGACGGCCTGATGGACATCGTCATCGGCCATCATTACAGCCAGCCGTGGATGGAGAACGGGGGCGGCGTGGCGATCCGGCTCTATCTCAATCGCGGTCTCGATAACGGCATTCCGCGCTACGAGGACGTGACGGAGAAAGTGGGCCTGAAGCCGTTGCCGATGAAGGCGCCGCATGTCGAGATTCAGGACTTCGACAACGACGGCTGGCCGGACATTTACACGAGCATCGTCAAGTTCGCCGGCGGCAAGACCTATCCGGTCATCTTCAAGAACCTCGGCGTCAAAGATGGTCTGCCTCAGTTCAAGGAAGACGCTCTCGGCGTCAACGATTTCCCGACGGCGGAAGACCGGAAGCTGCCGGGCGCGGGGCCGTTCTTCGACAAGCTGATGAAGGAAGGCAAGTGCGTCTACATGGCCCCGGGACCGACCTGCGACTTCGACCGCGACGGCAAGATCGACATCTTCCTGGCCAACTGGTGGGTGGAGCGGCCTTCGCTGCTGCTCAAGAACGAGACAAAGGGCGGCAACTGGCTGCAGGTCGAGGTCAAGGGAGCGAAGGGCGTCAATCGCCAGGGCATCGGCAGCCGGGTCAACGTTTACGAGGCGGGCAAGCTCGGCCAGAAGACAGCCCTTCTGGGAGCACGCGAGATTGCCGTTGGCTATGGCTATGCGTCGGGGCAGGAGGCGATGGCCCACATGGGATTGGGGACTGTCGAGAAATGCGATGTGGAAGTGATCCTGCCACACGGCAAGGGACGCATCGAGCGAAAAGGCGTCCAGGCGAATCAGCGTGTGAACGTCGTGCCGTGAAGATCGCCAGGAGCGGAGGAGAGTGCCAAATGTCGGACCGTTATGTCGCGATTCAAGTCGTGATGATGCCGCGAGACACGAACCCGCACGGGACAATCTTTGGCGGCATTCTGCTCAGCTACATCGATCAGGCCGGCGCTATCGGAGCGGCCCGCGAAGTGGTCAAGGCGGGCGGCGAGAAGCCAAACCTCGTCACGGTCGCCCTCAATCGCGTCGAGTTTCTCAATCCCGTTCACGTCGGCGACGTCGTCCGCTTTATCACCCGCCTGGTCAAGATGGGCAAGACGTCCATCACGATGCAGGTCGCCGTCGAATCCGAACGCGGAACGGAGGTCATCGCCGTCACCGAGGCGGAAGTCGTTTACGTCGGCGTGGACCTGAACACGGCCGAGCGGCATCCGAAGCCGCTGCTCCCTCTTCGGTAGATCACGTTCCTCGCGTGCCAGGAAAAGGCAGCGGCGTCACCTCGGCGGCGATGCGCTGTCCGCCTGTCTCGACCTCGACCGTCGTCCCCGGCTCCTGGCTGCCGCGCTTGATGTACGCCAGCGCAATCGGCGTTCCCAGTCCCGGCGACACGAGCGACGACGTCGTCACGCCGATTTCCTTGCCCTCGCGGAACAGCTTCGATCCCGCAGGCACGGCAGCGGTGCCGCTGAGCTTCAGCCCGAGGAAGGTCCGCTGCACCTGGCCGCGATCGCGTGCCATGACGACCGGCTCCTGTCCGAGATAACAGCCCTTGTTGTAGCTGATGGCGGTTGCCGTCCGCCCCACCTCGACGATGAAACGATTCTCGTCGATGTCCACGCCATAGACCGGCGTTCCCGCCTCGACGCGCAGCGCCTCGAAAGCATCGAGTCCGGCCGGCTTCGCTCCGGCTCGCACCAGCATTCCCCAGACATTGGCCGCCAGTGCGCTCAGACAGACAATGTCGTAACCGTGCAGGGCGAGCGGATCGTGGCGGCGTATGTGGCTGTGGCTGCTGGCGCCGAAGGTGCGGACCATGTGCTGTAGCGGCTCCAGGTCCGGCACGTCGTCGAGCAGTGCTTTTTCGAGAATGTCCTTCGCTTTCGGTCCGGCTAGGTGGATCTGGGCAAACTCGTGTGTACGGTCGGCGAACTCGACCTGCTCGCTGATCATGTGCCGATCGAGGTGCTGGATCAGTTTCTCGCTGCGTCCGGCCTTGACGTCGATCCAGAAGGCATCGCGGGCATCGTGCAGGACAACGTGATAGATCAGCACATGATCGACCGCTTTGGCCGTGGGCGTGGCGAAGAATGCCTCGCAGCCGGCGCCGATAGGGAGGCCCTTGACGTCGTTGGTGGAGAGGTTGTGCAGGAACATGCCGGCCTCGCTGCCGGCGACCTCGATCTTGCCGCGCGAGGAGATATCGAAGACCGCCCCTGTCTGGCGCGCCTGGCGATACTCGGCAAGGGCGTCGCCGTAGTGGGCCGGCATCGAGTAGCCATCGCGTTCGGCGAAGACAGCGCCGGCCTGGGTGGTGAGTTCGTGCAAGGGAGATTGTTCTGGCATTGATGATTGATGATTGATGATTGTCGATTTTACCTGACCAGAGGACGCTTCTGTTGTTGTAGGCGATCCTACCCCGACAATCGAAAATCAACAATCAACAATCGACAATTTAGAGCGTCTGAGCGAGGGCGTAGATTTGCTCGGCGTCGAGGACCAGATCGTTGCTCTCGAAAAGACGCGCGACGGCGGCACGATGAATCTTCATCTTCGTCCCGCCAACACCGAGAGCGCCGTAGCCGAGGACGTGGTCGTGCGCGGCCCCCGCGTCCATTGCCTCCACGCTTTCAATGCCCAGAGGCGCGACCGCGTTGAGGTCGATCAGAACGCGCAGTTCGGGACACTTCTTCCAGACGTCGTGAGGCAACAGACAGACGCCGGCCGCTCCCGCCGCGATGACGAGGTTACAACTCTCCAGAGCGCCGAACAGGTCTGCCGTCCCGCTCACCGCGATACCCGAGACACGCGCGCCGGGAACGCGGCCGCGCAGTAAGCCGGCGACGTTCTCGGCCCGTGCGAGCTGGCGCGAGGCGATGCGGACTTCCGCTCCCTGTCCGGCGAGCAGCAGCCCCACGCGCTGACCGACCGGCCCGGTTCCGGCAAGGACGAGGGCCTTCGTGGCGGTAAAGGACGCATGCTGGGCGGCGGCGCGGACGGCGGCCACGGCGGTCGTGTTCGCGCCGCTGGGGTCGAGCATCACCGACACACGCAGGCCGATCCGCGGCAGCATGTGTTTCTGGACTTCTTCGAGGAGACGCTCGCCGGCGCTGACGTCGCTGCCGCCGATGAAGAGCGCGGTCTTCTTGAGGTCCTTGGGGCCGCGCGTGAAGATGGCTCCGTGGACGAGATCGCGCACAGACTCGGGCTTGACGCCGCTGTAGCTGAAGATTTCGTCGGCGCCGGCATCGACAGCGACAACGCGGTCGAAGACGCTCGGCTGCGGATCGGTGTCGAGTTGAATGAGGATCTTGCGTTTCTCGGCCATGGAGCGTCTCCAGGTGCAACAAGCGGTTCGCAGTCGTTGCTGGCACCTTCATCTAGCCGGATAAGCGAGCGAAGCATCCACTTGAATCGATCCCCTGGAGGCGACACCTTGAGCTTATTTCTGCTGCGTGGGGGAGCCTTGAAGCACTCAGGCGTTCGCCTGGCCCACCAGATCGTCAACCACCTGGCTGACACTTTCGCGATCGAAAAGGACCGGAACGCCCCCGGCAGCGATGTAAACGGCCACCCCGTCCCTCACCACCAAAGCGTCAGAGTGATCCACCTCGAAGCGGTCGCCATTCACCAACGCCACCGTGAAAGGCCGGAATGGGGTCCGTCTCTTGAACGCAATCAAGATCTGATCGAAGTTGGTTGCTTCCATTACTCGTCTCCGCAGTTATGCTGTCGCGTACCTCCAGAATGATAGTACCACAACGTCGCAGTATCCGGCAAACTCGCAGTGCCTCTGGCGAGCGCGT
>JBBSDR010000478.1:0-5856 GCA_038240465.1 Gemmatales bacterium | reverse complement strand
GGAAGTCGAAACGACCGTTGTTCGCCTGGCCGG
Organism: Gemmatales bacterium; assembly: GCA_038240465.1. Classification (GTDB taxonomy): domain Bacteria; phylum Planctomycetota; class Planctomycetia; order Gemmatales; family Gemmataceae; genus JBBRIK01. The sequence goes on along the minus strand of JBBSDR010000478.1, from coordinate 5,823 downwards.
CGAGGATGATCTTGTTTCCCTGCAGCGCGATGGCATTGGCGATGTCGTCGTAAGAAGGATTGGCGACGGGAGAGCCGGGGACGTCCGCCGGAAGGTTGCCGCCGAAGTCGAGTGTGGCCACGCCGTTGATGCCGAAACTGCTGTCGCGAACGCCGGTGGCGCTGAGCTTGACCAGGGCGAAGTCGCGACTCGTTCCATTGGCGTGAGTGACGGTCGTCGCGCCGGCAACATAAATGCTGCCATCGGCGCCGATCGTGATTGCATTCGCCTGGTCGTCGCCGCCGTTGATGTCGATAAGGGTGCCGCCGAGGTTCGCTCCCGTCGCGCTGAAGCGGGCGACGAAGATGTCGTGGCCGCCCGTTCCGGTCGTCGTGCCGGCGGCGATGATGGAGTTGTCGGAGAGTACGGCGATCGCTTTGAGGACGTCGTCGCCGCCAAGATCGAGCGTGAGTTTGCCGCTGCCGTTGAAGGTGGTGTCGAGATCGCCGGTCAGGGTGAAGCGGGCGATGGCGATGTCGCGCGTTCCTGCCAACCCCGTTGTGCCGGCAGCGACGACGAGGCGGTTGCGAACCTGAAGGGCGTTGGCCTCGTCGTTGATGCCGAAGTCAGCGTAAGCGATGCCGCCGGTGCCGAAGCCGCCGAGATTGCCGGATGCATCGAGTCGGGCGACGAAGAAATCCTGGTTGCCTGGACCGCTGGCATGTCCCGCGATCAGCGTGGCATCGGCTGTCGTATCGACATTATCACGCAAGACGGCGACGGCGTTGGCCTGGGCGCTGGAGCCGAGCGCGCCGGTGATGAGCAGGCCGGAATTGCCGAATAGCGGATCGAGGTTGCCGACGCTCAGCAGCGAACGGTCCTCGAGCACCTCGACGCCGAGTTGGGCGCGGCGAACAGGGGAACGCCGGCGGGTTGGGCGGCCAGCCTGAAAGGGGGGAGATTGCCAGAACCGCCAGGGTCGCCTCATGGTCGGTACGTTTCCTCAACTCGGGATGACAGTGCGGCATCCACGCATGATAACCAACTATCCCAGATTCGTGACCGGCAGATTTCACTCGAACCCTGTCGCTTCGCCATCACGGGAAGCGAATCGGTTGAGGGAACCGGGAACGAAACACTCCTCCAACTTGAAGGATAGGTCAGCAACAGGAGTGCCGCCGGGCTCGTCTGAAGAATTCCCGGATGACCCCCGCGACCGGCGCACCGTCTGCAATCGCCTCAAGTCACGCATGTTACATGACTTGAGGCGTCAAGGATCAGCAGGATGGGTCGGGTCAAGGTGTTTTTTTTTCTTCGCGAGAGATACCTCTTCCAAAGTCGAGTGTTATAATAGCACAATGGGCTGTATGCTTTATCGGCATCTACCCATGAGTCAAATGATGGGAACAGGAACGAGTGAGTAAGGAGCGTAGTATGCCCCGGATTGTGATTGAAGACCTGCCGATTCTCGAAGACCTGAGCCAGGAAGAAATGGCCTCCATCGTCGGAGGTTCTTTCGGCGGCGACCCCGATCTGCCGTCCCTTCCGAACGCAGGCCTTCCGACAGGCACCGCCTCAAGCTGATCTCCGCTGGCGATCTCCTTCTCCCACTGACATGACACCCACCGGATCGTTTCGCGCGCCCCTCGGCCTCGCGGAACGATCCGGTGAATCGTTCTTCCCCTTCTCCGCGGCAGTGAGTATCCTGTAGGCGCGTCTCGCTTCTGGTTCGCGCCTCGCAGGAGACATTCCTCATGTCCGCGCTTGCGTCCATCGACGCCATCCGCATCAACGGCCAGCCCGTCAGTTTGCAAGACGCCTTGCACAGTCTCAAGGTGCTGGGTGAACTCGAAGACCTGCTCGAGCAGCTGGTCGAGGATCGTCTGATTGCCGACGCTGCCCGCGCCGAGGGGTTGGTGCTGGTCGACGACGAGTTGCAGCAGGCCGCCAACGCCTATCGCCAGGCCCACGGGCTGCAAAAGGCGGAGGAGACGCGGGCCTGGCTCGAGAAGCATCAGCTGACCGTCGAGGACTTGCAAGCGCGCATCGAACGGCCGGTGCTGCGGCGCAAGTTTGCCGAGCATCTGGCGCAGGGCCAGACGGAGCGGTACTTTGCCGAGAACCGCGCCCTGTTCGACCGGGCGCGGCTGGCCCAGATTGTCGTCGATCGGGAAGGAGTGGCAGCGGAATTGCTTGCCCAGCTTGTGGACGACGGGACCGACTTCGCGCTTCTGGCGCGGAAGTACTCGCTGGACGCCCAGACCCGGCAGGCGGGCGGCTTTCTCGGCGTGGTCGCGCGCAAGAGCATGAGTTCGGCCGTCGAGGCGGCGGTCTTTGGCGCCCGGACCGGCGATGTGGTCGGTCCTTTCCAGACGCCGAAGGGCTTTCACCTCATCAAGGTCGAGGAGATCCTGCCGGCCCAGTTGGACACGCGAACGGCCGAGACCATTCGCGATCGCCTCTTCGCCGACTGGCTCCGTCAGCGCAAGGCGCAGGCCCAGGTGGAACTGACGCTGCTGAAGATTGTCTGATCGGTGGGTTTGTGAATTGGTGAATTGGTGAATTTGACCGCGCGCTCTACTGGCCCTCCTCTATCCGGGAGGGCAGAGAACAGAGGAATCAAATTCACAACTCCACCAATCCACAAATCCACTATAATGATCCCTTCTCCGCCCGTCGATGAGGTGTCCCTTGTCGGGACGCCGACGGAACGGATGCTCTATTCAGGTAGTACTTCTCCCGGGCAGCGGCCCAGGGGTGGATCGAAACGAAAACACATGGTAAATCGCAATCTCCTCTCTCAATACGACTCCACCGAAGCAGAACTCGACGAAGTGATGGGACTCAACGACGGCTGGTTGCCGCCCGAAGCCCAGCTATTTGAGGTCAACAAGATCATCACCGGCCGGGTCATGCACGTCGTCGGCGATGATGTGGTCATGGACGTCGGCTACAAGTCCGAAGGCATCATCCCGCTCAACGAGTGGTACGACGAGGGCGAAGACAAGATCAAGCCGCCCGCGCCCGGCGATCAGGTGCAAGTCCTTCTCGAAGCCGTCGAAGACGAATCCGGCGCCATCGTTCTCTCCTACAAGAAGGCCAAGCGCCAGAAGGAGTGGGAGAACGTCATCGAGAAGCACAAGGAGGGCGACGTCGTCTCCGGCATGGTCACCCGCAAGATCAAGGGCGGCCTGCTCGTGAACATCGGCGTCAACGTCTTCCTTCCCGCCAGCCAGGTCGATATTCGCCGGCCACCCGACATCGGCGACTACATCAACCGCACCATCGAGTGCAAGATCCTCAAGATCGACGAGGCCCGCCGCAACATCGTCGTCAGCCGCCGCAAGCTCCTCGAAGACCTGCGCACCGAGATGAAGGAAAAGCTCCTTCGCGAGATCGAGCCGGGCCAGGTCCGCAAGGGCGTCGTCAAGAACATCGCCGACTTCGGCGCCTTTGTCGATCTCGGCGGCATTGACGGTCTCTTGCACATCACCGACATGGCCTGGGACCGGGTCACGGACCCGCGCAAGGTCGTCAAGATCGACGAGCAACTCGAGGTCTACATCCTCTCGGTCGATCGCGAGAAGGAAAAGATCGCCCTGTCGCTCAAGCACAAGACGCCCAACCCGTGGGCCAACGTCGAGGCCAAGTACCCCGTCGCCAGCCGGCACGAGGGCGAGGTCGTTAACGTGATGTCCTACGGCGCCTTCGTCAAGCTCGAAGCGGGCATCGAGGGCCTCGTCCACATCAGCGAGATGTCCTGGACCAAGCGCATCAACCATCCCGACGAGGTCGTCCATATCGGCGACCGGATCAGCGTCCAGGTGCTGAACATCAACAAGGAGAAGCAGGAAATCTCGCTGGGCATGAAGCAGGTGCAGCCCAATCCCTGGGACAAGGTGGCCGAGAGCTACCCGACCGGCAAGATCGTCCAGGGCAAGGTCCGCAACTTGACCAACTACGGGGCCTTCATCGAGATCGAGGAAGGCGTTGACGGCCTGCTGCACGTCAGCGACATGAGCCACGTCCGCAAGGTGGCCCATCCGAGCGAGGTCGTGCAGAAGGGCCAGACCGTCACCTGCATGGTGCTGAACGTGGATCAGGAGCGCAAGCGCATCGCGCTGGGCCTCAAGCAGATGACGAACGACCCGTGGGAGGGCGACATCCCGGCCCGCTACAAGCCGGGCGAGACCAAGATCGGCAAGGTGACGAAGCTGACCAACTTTGGCGTCTTCGTCGAGTTGGAGCCGGGACTCGAGGGCTTGCTGCACATCAGCGAACTGGCCGAACACAAGGTCGAGAGTCCCGAGGAGGTCGTCAAGGTCGGCGATCCGATCGAGGTCAAGGTGCTGCGGGTCGATGCGGCCGAGCGCAAGATCGGTCTGAGCCGCAAGCGTCTGGAGTGGAAGGAAGGCGATGAGCCGGAGGAGGCGGAGGCAACGCCGTCCGAGGACCCGTCGGCCGCGGGAGCGAAGCCGCCGCGCGAACTGCGCGGCGGCACCGGCACGGGCGGCGGACTGTTCGACATGCCGCCCGCGACAGAATGAACAAGGTGGATTTGTGGATTTGTGAATTTGTGAATTTGATTCTTCGCTTCTCTGTACTTCCGTATTAGCGGGGGCGGGACAGCGAGCGACCGAATTCACAAATCCACAAATTCACAACTCCACAAATGCCGGTTCTTCCGCCCAGGGAGGGGCTGGCCTGGCGGCCCGGCAAGCTGCACAAGCCAGGGACGTGCAGTGGGACGGGCCGTGCGACGATATCAGATTGGTGAAGTCGCCTCCGAGCTAGCCTGGCTCGTGGGAGATGCCGAAGTTCGGTGGTTTCGAGGTTCAGGCACACTTACACCTGCTGGAACCCTCCCCATGACCCGACCGCGCCGCCCGCGGAGCGATGCCGTCCAGTCGCCCCTGGAAACGTATCTCCGCGAGATCAACGAGACGCCCCTCCTGAACGCCGAGGAGGAGAAGCAGCTCGCGTATCGAATCGAGGATGGCGACAGTGAAGCCCGGGACCGCATGGTGCGGGCCAACTTGCGGCTTGTGGTCAACATAGCCCGCAGTTACACGGGCAAGGGCCTCGGCTTGCAAGACCTGATCGAGGAAGGCAACCTCGGGCTGCTCCGCGCCGTCGAGGGTTTCGATCCCTCGATGAACACGCGCTTCAGCACCTACGCCAGTTACTGGATCAAGCAATCGATCAAGCGCGCCCTGGTGAACACGGCCAAGACGATCCGCATCCCCGCTTACATGGTCGAGTTACTGGCCAAGTGGCGCCGGGCCAGCGCCCAGCTGCAAGAGGAACTGGGGCGAGCGCCGACGCAGGAGGAGATCGCCAAGAGCCTGGACCTGCCGAAGAAGAAGCTCAACATCATCAAGAAGGCGATTCGCGTCTACAACTCGGCGCCGCAGACGGACAACACCGAATCGGGCTTCTCGCTGGACGAGATGGTCATGGACGGCAACACCAAGACGCCCGATACCGAGATGGTCGAGGCGGACGATTTGCATCACGTCCTCGAACTGCTCGACAAGCTCGACAAGCGCGAGGCGACGGTGCTGCGGATGCGTTTCGGTCTGGATGACGAGGAACCGAAGACGCTCAAGGAGATCGGCGAGCGTCTCGGGCTGACGCGCGAACGAGTGCGGCAGATCGAGAGCGAAGCGCTGGGCAAGCTGAGCGAGAGCATGCAGGCGGATTGAAATCGAAGAGCGGCGTGACCCTGGTCACGCCGCTCCCATGTGGGTTGTTCGTCACTTCAGCCAAAGATCTATCGCGATGGTGCTTCGCGCCGTCGCACAATTCATTCGAGAAAATGCTTTCCCTTCTCTGCCGGGGTGG
>JBBSDR010000477.1:0-5863 GCA_038240465.1 Gemmatales bacterium | reverse complement strand
CGCGGTGATCCACGGGGCATCGCTGGACATCGCCGATAGTGAGTTCGTGGTGTTTGTCGGGCCCTCGGGCTGCGGAAAATCCACCTTGTTGCGCATGATCGCCGGATTGGAGGACATTAGCGGCGGCCGGATCGACATCGACGGTCGCGTTGTCAACGAAGTTCCCGCGCGCGACCGGGGCGTGGCCATGGTCTTCCAGAACTATGCGCTCTACCCGCACATGACGGTGGCGGAGAACATGAGTTTCGGCCTGTCCAATATCGGTACGCCGCGGGCCGAGATCGACAAACGGGTGGGCGAAGCTGCCGAGATCGCAACCAACGCCGGCCGGGCGCCCACCCGAGTCCAGCGCGCCTCCTGGTCCTCCCGTCATCCTGCCGCCGGCCTCCGTTGCTCCAACGGGCCAGGACGCCCCCAGCGATCTGCCTGCAGGCATTCGGCCCCCTCCCGGTAGCAAGGTCAGTCCCGGTTCCGACGATCCGCACCGCAGAAGGGCTGAGGACTAGCCGTCGTCCGTGTTCGTGAGTGCGTCCGACCGCAGTGTCCGTGTTCCCAGACGCGGACACTGCCCCCCTTCGCAGGATGCCTTTCCATGCGTGTCCTCTTCGAGTTTCTGAGACGAGCCATCCTGCCGCGGTTGGTCAACATGGCGGCGGCCCTTGTCGCGACAACTGCTGACGATCCTGCGGGGCTCGTCGTGGTCCTGTGCGTCGGCTGGGTCCTCGCCTGGGGGTTGACCGTTCTCCTCCTTCCCGTCGTGCAGGGGGGCAAGCAGGAGAACGATAACGGGGGTGCGTTCATCACGCTGGCCATGGGCATGGGGATTCTGATCGCATGTTGCGGACTGCTTCTTCCTGCAGTCAACTGGCCCTGGTTGTCTCTCACCATGGTGCTCTGCGACCTGGTCTTTCTCGGCCTCCTACTTGGGAGCACCGGAGTGTACGGCCGCTTCAAGGACATTTACCCCGCCCTGGTGGCCGAACGACAGAAGTGGGAAGAAGAGCGTTCCTGCCAGGAGGCGCAGTCCGAGCCGGAAGGCTTCTACATGCGCAACGCCACCCGCCTTGTCGCCGAGATGCCGCCGTCGCTCTTTCGCGCCCGGCTGGCGGCAGTGCAGGTGGAAACCGATCCCGCGAAGGCCTGGACCGTCGCCCGCGAGCTGATCACGTCAATGCAGGAGATCCTGCGTGCAGAGGAGGGATGCCGCCTGGCGGAGGCGGAAGAAGCGAAGGAGCGCGGCACCAAAAAGAAAATCACGCCGAAGGACGTCTGATTTGTTTTCCAGTCCCCGAGAGAACACAACCACTCATCGCAAAGAAAGCGAGGCTCAGTTCATGTTTCACATACCCAAAGGAGTCAAAACGATGGTCTGGATCCTGGGCTGCATTGCCGCCCTGACCGTCCTGGGAATGGCCGCGGCTGTCGCGTCCAAGAGCAATGCGAACGGAGCGACGTCCGTAGTCGCTCTTCTCTCTCGGACTCCGAGCGGAGTCGAGATCGCCGACCTCCCGTGCGAGTATCACCTCGGCAAAGTGCTCGGTGACGATCGCCCCTTCTTCCTGTCGGACGAGATGTTGACTACCCACATGTGCGTTCTCGGACGTACAGGGAGCGGCAAGTCGAAGATGCTCGAACTCTGGATGCGCGAGATGCTCGTGGCCAACCGGGACGGATCGTCGGAGGCGCGGCGCGGGTTCTGTCTGATCGACCCCAATGGCGATCTTTCGGAGGATGCGCTTGCCTATGTGGGCTATTTGAAAGCGAGCGGCGACGACGAGACCTGGCGCAGGGTGCATTACATCGAGCCCAGCTATGAGCAGGTGTTCTCGTATGATCCCTTCACGTTCCGCCCGCCCTCGGATCTTCCGCCCGAGAGATCCGAGGCAGCCTACCGCGCCTGGCTGCACACGAAGTGCGATCGTGTCGGTGAGATCCTGCAGCGCAAGCAGGGGCAGTCGGGAACCTTTGAAGGGATGCCTCGGCTGCAGAGAGTCCTCCGTAATCTCCTCCTGGCCGTGGGAACGGCCGTCCATGACAACGGAAAACACCTCCCTCTGGCGGATGCGCTAGTGTTGCTGGACGTCTTCCACGAGCGGCACGCAGAGGTCTACGCGCGCGTCGAGCCCCATCTCGACAGTGAAGTCCGATCGGATTTCGACCGCTGGCACGGCGCCAAATACGCCGACCAGGTACTGAAAGAGACCGACTCGACTCTGAATCGTATCCGCTCCTTCCTGGGGCCAGTAGTCCGGGCGATCTTCTGCGAGCAGGTGCAGACGATTGATTTCCGCCGGATCATCCAGAACGGGGAGATTCTGCTCGTCAATCTGCGGGAAACGAACTACTTCAGCGCCGATGCCGCGAAGTCCATCGGCTCGCTCTTCATTCACGAGGTGTTGACCAACGTCGCGAGCGAGGAGCGAAGCCGACGGACACCCTATGTGCTCATCATCGACGAGGCTCCTGACTTCATTGGCGCCGACATCGACCGCGCTCTCAGGCAGTGCCGGAAGTATCTTCTCACCGTGTGCCTGGCCGGCCAGGACGCCACGTCGTTCAGAAAGGGACCGGAGCTGGATCTGACCAATGTGATTCTGACGCAGCCGGGCGTGCTGGTGTCCTTCGAGCAACGCGGGGAGGAGGACCTGAGGCTGATCGTGCCGACGATCTTTCGCGGCAACCTGGATTGCGAGACGGAACTCTACCAGGTCATGGATCGGCCGTGTGACCCGGCATTCCTGAGCATGAAGGAGTACACGGAGCAATTCACCTGGGCCGAGAACTGGACGAATGGCTTTGCCCTGACGAACACTGCCACCACCAACGAAACGATCACGGAGAATATGACTCAGCAGACCAACTGGGCTCACCAGAAGAGCCGGGGGAGTGCACGAGGAGAGACGAACACGAAGGCGACAACGGCCAACCGGAGCGAAACGGAGGGCAAAGGGCAGTCGCCCATCGTCAAGGACTTCCTCCCCCACGGCATGATCGATACCCGCAGCGGGTCAGTGATGAAGGGGGAGGCTCACCAGCAAGGCCGCGGAGAGAGTTTCACGCTCAACGAGAGTGAATCGGACACGAATGGCGGTGCCAGCAGTCGAGGTCTGGCGGTGGCCAGAGGAGGAGCGGAGGCGAATTCCCAGGCTGTCAACGTCGGCAAAGGCGGTCAGCAAGGCGGGGGCATGAGTATCTCCCACAAGACCATCCTCGTGCCGCAGACGTGGGAGGATTGGCAGCCGGCAGGGAGGTTGCGGTCCCCGATTGCCGAGCAGATCGAGTGGTACAAGCAACGTGTCGATCAACTGGGGAAGCGCCAGGCGGCCGTGCGCGTACCGGGGAGGAAGGGAGTCTTCGTCGAGATCGGCTGGGTCTCCGAGAAGTGGTCGCTCGAAGAGAAATTCGAGGTCATCGTGCGGATGAAGCAGCGGCTCTTCGCACTTCACCCATACTACACGGTCCCGCGCGTCGGACCTGCCGAGGAGAATCGACGCCTCGATGCCTACCTCGCCGGCACGAAGGCGACCGGCAACACTCTCCCTCGTCTCACTGCCGGCCAGGACGCCGTGAACGAGGAGCGCGACGATGAGGATCCGATCGAGCACCAAGAAAATCCGTTCGGGCACTGAAAATTTCTTGACAGTCGTGGCGGAGAGTTGTTAGGAATAAAGTGTCGATCATTCGACCAGTCATGAGCCTGAAAGCCGTCGAGCGCAAGCGAGAAAGCTTAAGGCAAGCGACCGAACCCGATCCCTCGGGTCTCACTCTCCGCCACGATCCTTCTTGTCTCCGAAGGGTTGTTGGCGATTTTTTTGCGCCCCATGAGTGGGGAATTTGCCGAGGGAGTTCGGGATGGCACTCACGTCACGACAAACCATCGTCCTCCGCGCACTGCGTCGCTACTGGTATCTGCTCACTCTCCACATCCGCGAACTGATTGCGCGTGAGGAAGGGCGCCAGGGTTGGGACAGGGACGGCAGCATCACGCGCGAGGTGATGCGGAGCCTGCTCGCCCTCGGCTACGTCCGCCGACACGAGCCGCATCCGCCCGGTGATAGCCGCACGAAGGGACCACCGATCTACATTTTGACCCAACGCGGCTCCTGCGCACTCGCCCGGGAGACGCGGGATACCAGCGACATCCTGACCGTCGAGCCGACGTTCAAAGACTACATGAGCCTGAATCATTACTGCCGCCTGGCATCGACGCACATGAAAATCGATGCCGCGTTCGCTGCCCAGTCCTGCGTCAAGCAGCATGCGCTGTACTTCGAGCACGAGATCGTCCAGCCCGACACGAGCGATGCCTCGAAGTACCGTCTTCACACGTCATTCCTCGATTCGCATGTGAAGTTCTGCCCTGACTCGGCGATCGAAATCGACCTGAACGGCTACCGCCGAGCCCTGTACTTCGAGTACGAGACGGGGTCCGATGGCAGTGCACAGCGCGTCGCGAACCGCAAGCACAAGGGCGCTGCTCAACACCATACAACGGGTCTCTTTCGTCGGCACTTCCCGCAAGCGCGCGACATGAGAGTGATCGCCGTCTGTCCGTACCAGTCGTTTCTCAATGACATGCGAGCAGCGTTCAGAGAGAAGAAGGCGGAGAAAGAGAAGACGTTATCCGGCGCCGACCTATGGCTTTTTGTCCTGGACGAAGAACTCAATGCGGCGACGTTCCTCCACTCGCCCATCTTTTACACAGTGGACAGGGGACCGCTGCCATTAGCGCCTTCCCCCGCGGCAGTCTCCGGTCCCGTCTCCGCAGGAGGAGGAGGGGGCGAGGGAAGCGCCGGAGTGTTTTGCGAGACACAAGACCAGCAATGACAAAGGACTTGCGACCGTGCCGTCCCTCCCGCACTGCGGTGCTCCCGGGACGGCCCTCTTTGTGCCTGTGGATGCCTCGCTTTGGCTCGGCTATCCGACGTGGGACGATCCACGGAGCGTTTCCGCAAAGAGGGCCGTCCCAGCGAGGACGGCACGCGGCCCAGCGCTGCTGCGGCAGCTCGGACCGCCCGCCCGCTGTCGCGGGCTTGTCGCAAGTCCCAACGGATGCCTGGGGTTTTTTCGTGTTCGACCATCCCACCGCCGCGCGCCTCTTCAGGGGAGTGCAACCGGCGGTGATTGGTGCGTCAGCAATGACGCTTTTGTCTCTTACCCATTCCCATATGTCGCATGACCAGATGGATACTGGCACGATCGTTGTTCTCGCGGAAGGAGTCGAACTTCTCGGCGTGGTCTGCAAAGGCAAGGCCCGAGTCGTCATCTACCGGGACACCCGCGAGGGGGTCTATCAGTGGTACGAACTCGAATTCCTGCTGGACTCCGGTTGGGAGACCATCCTCAGGGTAGGCGATGGCAACATTTCGGACGCGATCGACCTGCTCACGGACGCCAGGAAGCTGGCGGCAGACAAGGCGAGTCCTTCACACGACGACCATGACTGAGAAGCAGAACATCATCGGCATGACGGATCTCCTCGACGAAGTCTCTCAAGACCTGGAAGACTTTAGACGGAAGCATGCGAGTGACTATGGCGTGAAGAATATCACGCTGTGGTGGGAGCTGGAGAGGGAGCGATTGCTCGTCCGGCACAAGGACGTGCGCGTTGCCCGGCACTACGTGCCGGGTCGGCGCTTCTGGCGTGTGGTCGCCGCGTGTCTGGCGACGTTCACCTCGGGAGTGCTGGCAACGCTCCTGCTCAGGTAGCACGGATGCATGGGGCCGCCTGCCCTGAGGGCGGTCCCGTGTCTCACTCTCGACCGGGCGGGCATTTCTCCACCCGTCCCGGCACTAAGACGATCTCAAGGAGTCACCGACTCCGCTGCTCTGTTCCATCAGGGTGGAGCATCAGCGGATCGGT
>JBBSDR010000476.1:0-5867 GCA_038240465.1 Gemmatales bacterium | reverse complement strand
CCGGTCCGGCCAGGCGACACGCCTGGCCCACCGGGTATGATTGAACCTGCCGCTCGCCTTAACGAATCCGATGCGACGGGCTTGATAGCGCGCCGGGCAGCCGCCGCGAAACAAAGACGACTAGGGGGGTCAAGAATGCCCGAGATACCTCAGGATGACAGTATCGCGGCGAACCGCGCGGCAATTCATTGCGGTCTCATCCCTTTTCCGGTACGATAACTCCCAAGAGCGGGGGCGTAAACCTCTGCTTGCCCTTCGTGATACGAGATCCGTCATGGGCAAACCGGTGCGCTCGGCGTTCGACAATAACCCACTCCGCAAACGCCTTGCGGCCCTGCGGCGACGTCTTCGCTACGTCGTCACCGTGCGCGGCGTCGGCTGGCTGCTCGTCCTGGTGCTGCTGACCGTCGCCACCGTCGGCGCGGCGGACTGGGCCTGGCATCTGCCCGCCCTCTTTCGCGCCATCGTCCTCGTCGGTCTTCTCAGCGGCGCCGGCGTTCTCGCTTTCATCCATCTGCTGAAACCGTTGCTGACGCGCATGGACGATCTGACCCTCGCCCTGCGCGTCGAGGAACGCTATCCGTCGCTCAACGACGCTCTCGCCAGCACCATTCAGTTCCTCGAACAGGCCGAACGCAAATCGACGCAGACGGATGCCGGCCCCACGGTCAAGGAGTCGCTGGGGCTGAAACGCGAGGCCGCGCGCCGGGCCATGCAGAAGGCGGAAGGCTGCGACTTCAACCGCATCGTCGATACTCGCGGCATGCGCACCGCCGGCATCGCGGGCTGCTCTGCCTTCGCGGTGACGGCCGTGCTGTGTCTGATCTTTCCCGGCATTGCCTCGACCGCCATTGCCCGCCTGGCCGATCCGTTCGGCGCTCACGCCTGGCCCAGCGCCACAACCCTCGAACTGGAGCCGCACAGGTCGCGCATCGGCCGCAATGAAGCCTTTGAGGTCAAAGGTATTCTCTCCGGCGTCATTCCCGAAAAAGCCGTCATCGTTTATCGCATTGATGGCTCCGCCGCCGTCGAACAGGAGTGCCGGGTGGTCCGCCTCGGGACAGGCTCCGGTACACTGACGGGCCTGCTCCGGCCAGGGCTGATGACGCGCAATTTCCGTTTTCAGGTCAAGGCGAATGACGCCGCCAGCGACTGGTTCCGCGTCGAGGTCGCGCCTGCGCCGACTCTGGATCTCTACAAAGGACAGCCATCGCCCCAGGTGCTGCTCCGCTTTCCCGACTACACCGAACTGCCGCCGCGCACTCTGTCGCCGGGCATGGGATCCATCGACGCCATTGCCGGGACCGTCGTCACGCTCGATGCCGCGGCCAACGTCCCGCTCCGCTCCGCCTGGCTCGAGTATCAGCCCGAACCCTCAACCCTCAAGCAAACCGCTGGTTTGCTGCCTTTCGGCGCCGATGGGTTGCCCACTCTGCTGACGTCCGCCGCGACGGGACTGGACATCGCGGGCCGTCACCCGGCCACTCTCTCGGAAGACCGCAAGAGCTTCCACCTTCGCTTCCTGCCCCGCCTCAGCGGTACTTACTCGATTCACTTCGAGGACGATACGCGGCTGGTGAGCCATCGCACTTATGAGTTGCGCATTCGCCCCGATCCACCGCCGCTGGTAACACTCGAACGGCCCAGCCCGCTGCGCGAAGGCCTCGAAGTGCTGCCCGGCGCGACGTTGCCGCTGCGCGTCCTCGTCGAGGACCCGACCTATGGCATTCGCTCGGTCTGGCTCGATTATCGCACTCACATTGATGGCCCCTTCCGCCGGATGACGCTGGCCGATCCGCGCGCCTCCTATTCTCCCGCGACTCGAGCGCTGACCGGATCGGCCGTCGCCGCCGTCGCCGGCAAGACCAGGCCGCAGCAGCTGGTCATCGAGAGAAAACTGCCGCTGGCGTCGATCAAGCACGACGACGGCTCGCCGCTCAAGGAAGGCGATGCCTTCACGATTCGCGCGGCGGCCGACGACCACGACGACGTCACCGCCGACAAGCAGCCGGGTCTGTCGAGTGAGATCGAGATCCGCATTGTCAGCCGCTCCGCCCTGGAAATCGCTCTCAACCGCGAGCAGGCCAAGATCCAGCAGGACATGCAGGAGATCCGCCAACTCCAGCGCGAAGCCAGCAAGAAAGTCAACGAGATCGAGAACCGCGTTGCCCGGACCAAGAAGCTGACGCTGGACGATCAGGCCGACCTGGCGCGGATCGAACAACAGCAGCAGCAAATCCGCGAACGCCTCGAAGCCGCCGGCCAGGAATCGCTCAAGGGCCGAGTCGAGCGCGTGATGGAGACGCTCAAGGAGAACGAGGTCCAGGGGTCCGGCGCCGAGGAGCGACTGAACGCCGTTCGCCGTGATCTGGATCGCCTGGGGCGCGAGGAACTGCAGCAGATCGAGGCGGCACTGACCGGGACGCGCAAACTGGCGGATAACCCGGAGGAACAGAAAAGCGGCGCGGCCAAAGCCCTCGAACAGGAGGCGGACAAGGCCGAGAAGCAGGCCCGGCAACTGGAGCGCCTGGCCAACGACAAGTCGAGGCCGGAAGAGGAACGCGCCCGCTTGCAGGAGGAGAAACAACAACTGAGCCAGCAGGCGGCCCGCCTCCGCGAGTTGGCCAAGGAGACGAAGCAGGATGGCCAGCAGCCATCGTCTCCGGAAGCGGAGGCACGGGCCAAAGAAAGAGTGAAGGAACTGGAACGGCTGGCCCTGGAACGCGAAAAGTTGGCGAAGGAACTGCAAAAACAGACACAGCGCGAGACAGTGGGGCAGGAACGCGAACTGCTTCAGATGAGCAAGGAACAGGAGGAGGCGGCCAAATCGCTGCGCGAGCAGTCCCAGGCGCAGGCCGATGCCAAAAAGGGCGAGCAGCGCGATCTCAAGACGGGGTTGACCGAAGCGCGCAAGCGTCAGGAGGAAGTCGAAAAGACGCTGGGCGAGATGCTCAAGCGGATGGAGCCGTGGAGCAGCACGCGCGAGGTCAAGGGCGAGGCCCGGCAGATCCTCGAAGGACAGCGCCGGCTCGAAGACGAACTCGAGGCGATGAAGAAGCAGGATGGCCGCGGCAAGACGAGGGACATGCTGACGCCCGAGGAGAAGGCCCAGTTGGATAACACCATCGCGGCCCAGGAGAAGTTGCGCGAGCGGATGCGGCAGTTGACCGATAAGATGCGGCGGCTGAGCGAGGAACGAAAGACAGCAGACCCGGCCACGGCCCAAGAGATGCGCGAAGCCGCGAAGCAGGCCGAGGAAAGCGACATCCCGGCCGCGATGAAGGCGGCCGTGGAACAACTGGAGCAGAACCAGCTCGAGAACGCCGCCCGCGATCAGAAGCGCGCCGTCAACGAGTTGCAGAAGCTCGTCAAGAAGATGGATGACCGCCGCGACGCCGAACTGGAACGCAACATCAAGGAGATGAAGAAGGCCGAGGAACGCCTCACGGAACTGGCCGACGAGCAGGACTTGCTTCAGAAGAAGATCAAGGAAGCCGACAAGATCGAGGACCCGAAGAAGCGCGAAGAGGAGTTGAAGCGCCTGGCCCGGAAACAGAAGGAACTGGAGGAGCAGACGCGCGAGACGGCCAAGGCGCTGTCGCGGATGCGGAACGAGCGCGCCAGCCAGACGCTGGAACAGGCCGCCAAGCAGATGGAGGAATCCGTCAAGCGGCTGGAGCGCGGCGAAGCGCCGAACGAGCAGCAGGAAGAAACCCTCGACCGTCTCGACGAGGCGAAGGCAGATGTCGAAAAGGCCCGCAACAATTCGGAGGAAGAACTGGCCCGCGAGCAACTCGCTCGTGTCGCCGACGTCCTCAAGCGTCTGAAGGAGCGGCAGGATCGCCAGGTGGCGGAGACGGCCCGCATCCACAAGGAAGTGCTGGAGCAGAAGGGCTGGAAACGGGACTTGCTCCAGAGTCTGACCGGCAACTCCGACGTCCAGAAGGGGCTGGCGGAGGAAACGCTTGGACTGGCGGAACGCGATCTTGCGTCGGCGGAAGTATTCGCCCGCCAGCTGCGCCGTGCCGCCGAGGCGATGAAACAATCGGCTGACGCCTTCGTCCGTCACCATGACGAAATTCACGAAAAGCAAGAGATGAAACAGAAGCAAGACGAGACCGCCCCAGCCGCGGAGGGCGAACGATTCCAGAAACTGGCGCAGCGGCGCTTGCAAGCGCTGGTCGATGCGCTCAAGATGGAGGAGGGGGAGCAGGCGCGGCCGGCGGGCGGCGCCAACCGCGGCGAAGGTGGCCAGGGCCGCCCCCCCGGCGACGGTATCCCGCCGCTGGCCCAGTTGAAACTCCTCCGGACGATGCAGGCGGAGGTCAACGATCAAACGAAGGAATTCGCCAAGGCGCATCCCGACGCCGCGAAACTGACCGACGCGGAGAAGAAGGAAATCGAGGGTCTGCGCCGCGAGCAAAAGGCCATCGCCGACCTGATCGAGGAATACACCCAGAAGGACGAGAAAGAGGAAGGACCGAAGAAATGAAGACCTTGCTGAGCGCCTGTGTGCTGGGGTGTTTCCTCCTCGCGGGCTGGACGATTGCGGAGCCGCCGGCGGACGATACGCAGGACCAACCGGTGCGTCTGAAGAAAAAGAAGAAGGCGGACAAACCGGAAGCGGCACCCGAGAAACCGGAGCCGAAGCCGGAGAAGCCTCCCGAGACAAAGCCCAAGCCAAAGCTCGACGAGGACGCCGGACTCGACCCGCGCGACGACGTCAAACTGCCGCAGAACGAGCAGGAAGACGAGGAGAATGACATCCTCCGGCGGCTGGCGCGCAACTCGCGTTTGTCGGAAGAGAAACTGGCCAAGCGCGAGACGGGTGAAGGCACGCGCAAGCTCCAGGAAGAGATCCTCAAGGACCTCGATCGGTTGCTCGAACAGTCGAAGCAGAACCAACAGAACCAGGGACAGCAGGGACAGCAAGGCGAGCAGGGACAGGAGTCAAAGAGTGGTGGTGGCTCGGGTGGTGGCTCAGGCGGCTCCGCGGGTCAGCAGCCGCAGGGCGGACAGACGCCGCAGCAGCGAGCGCAGGAACGAGCGGAGCGCCGCAAGCAGCGTTCCGGCAGCCGGCAGACAGCCCAGCGTCCGCAGGGCGGCCAGGAAAACCAGCCAGGCCAGAAGTCCGGCCAGGACAGTGACGGCAAGAACGATCGCGGCAACTCGTCGGGAAAGAAGGACCCGGCCAATCCAGACAAGAAGTTCGATCTCTGGGGCCATCTGCCCGAGAAGGAGCGTGCGCTTATGAACAAGGAGATGGAAGCCCGGTTCATGGAGAAGTACGACGAGTTGACCAAGCAGTACTATCGCACTATCGCCGAGAAAAGCCGGAAGAAGTACTTGGCAATTGATGATTGATGATTGACGATTGAAAAACAGACCGGACTGTACTTTTTCTTCTCTCATCAATCGTCAATCATCAATCGTCACTGGAGAGATGTCATGCTGACACGTCGCCGGTTCCTGACGCGCGGGACGCTGGGTCTTGGAGCGCTGGCCAGTTCGGCGCTGGCCTTTCCCGGCGACGCGCGCGAAAAGCCAGACGCCCTGCCCGATGGCAGCGCCTCCAAGGGTATGCTCCCCGATAACGCCGACCGGGCCATCGAACGCGGGCTGGCCTATCTCGCCGTCAATCGACGCGGCGGCCAGTTCGGCGTCCGCAGCGCCTACGCGGGCAATGTCGCCATCTCCAGCCTTGCCGGACTCGCCTTCCTGGCGGCGGGCAATCAGCCGGAACGCGGCAAGTATGGACGGGTCGTCAGCGACGCCCTGCGTTTCGTCCTCGATCAGGACCGCGGCGGCCCGCGTTATCCCGGCTACCTGCAAAATCCCCAGGCCACCCAGCACGGCCCGATGTATGG
>JBBSDR010000475.1:0-5873 GCA_038240465.1 Gemmatales bacterium | reverse complement strand
GTTCGAGATCAACGGCGCGACGGTCATTCTCGACTACGGCCACAATGCCTCCGCCCTGGTTTCTCTGATCGAGGCGATAGACCACATGCCCGCCAAGCGGCGCGTGGCCGTCTACTCGACCGCCGGCGACCGCCGCGACTGCGACCTGATTCGCCAGGGCGAACTGCTCGGCAACGCCTTCGACCGTGTCATCCTTTACGAGGACCACTATCTGCGCGGCCGCAAGGATGGCGAGATCATCGGCCTGTTCCGACAGGGCGTCGAGAGCGGCGTCCGCACGCGCGAGATCGAGGAGATTCGCGGCGCGGTCAAGGCGATGGAGTATGCGCTCTCGACCATCGAGTCCGGCGAGGTGCTGCTGTTGCAGGCCGACGTCGTCGATGAGTCGGTGGACTTCATCCGCCACTACCTGGCGTCGTGTATTCAGGCGGAGCAGATCACGCTGGAGGAGATGCCCGTCGAGCCAGCGGCGCGGGAAGTGGCGACATCGCGCAGCGCTGCCCCGGCGCTGCGCTAGACGACCGTTTCGCAAGTTAGTCGCCGGTTGCCCGTAGCCGCAAGCGGTCTCGCTTGCGGCTACGACAGTTCGCGTTGACACTTCCTGGGGGCAGGGGGACAATAGCCGCTTCTACTCCCCCTGCCCACTCGCAAGGAAGAGCGTCATGCCGCGAAAATGGACGATCCTCGCTATCTGTCTCTCGTGTGTCAACCTCCCTCAGATCAAGCTGTCTGCGCAGACTGAGAAGGATACCCTTCCCGCTCCTGGTAAGCCGATCAAGCGCGAGTTGCTGCGTTTCGATGGTCGCACCTTCGAGCAGTGGCAGGCCGATCTGCTCACGGATCTTTCGGTGAATCGCCGGGTGAAGGCGCTGTCGGCCATGCGCGCATTCGCGGCGAACGGATTCGCAAAGGAGGCGGCCTCCGCCGTGATGGAACTGATGGGCGGCTATAACATCGAGGAGCTCGGAGGGTTCCTCGACACCGAGGACTCGAAAGCGCTTTCAAGTATCGGGGAGGCGGCGGATTCGGTGATGAAGGCAGCGGGGAACGCTGCTGGTCCTGGCTTCCTGCGCGCCCTCGAAGGTGCGCAGCGCAGACGTCGCCTCTACGCTCTATACTGCCTCAACTCATGGTGGTGCGAATGCGACATTAGCTTTGCGGTCCTCGCCCTCGACAAGCTGGCCACGGACAAGGACAAAGACACTCGCAAGAATGCGATTCAGGTTCTGGGACGCCACTGGGGAACCAAAGGAGTTGTCGAAGCCTTCGCCCGCATCTTGAAGGGGGGTGACCGCGAACTCGCACTCGATCAACTTGGGTATTCCTCCAAAGACCTCGGTCCCCTGGTTCCCGAGGTTGAAAAGTTGACATCAGACAAGGAGCAGTCGGTACGCAAGACGGCGCTTGAAGTCCTGGTAAAACACTTGCCAAGCAAAAACGTCGCTGATGCGCTGACTCGTGTCCTACAGCAGTGTGATCAAGCGCTGGCCCTTGAAGTCATCAAAGAGAGTCGGTCCGACGTTCAACCGCTGGTAGCGGTGATTGAAAGCCTGACGAAAGACGTCGATCGGAAAATCGGGATGGCAGCACTTGAGTCATTCGCCACTCATGCTGGGAATCATGGGGTGGTGCCGGCCTTGACCAGGCTTTTTAAGGAAGGCGATGCCAGGACACGACTTGCCATTGCGAGTCTCATTGCTCGGAATTCCAGGGTCCAGTCAGAGGAGGCACGGGACAACGAAAGGTGTTTACTGCCGGTCACCATTCTCGCGCTCCAGGATCAAAATGCGAAGGTGCGGTGGGCTGGGGTGGCAAGTGTCCCTTTCTATGTCGATGCTGATACAGAGCGAACTACTCAACAGGCTCTGGCAAAACTCCTGTCGGATTCAGACGCGGACCTGCGCAAACTTGCATTCACCGAACTGGAAAATCGGTGCGGGCCGTTGACGTCGGCAAGGCTCGTTGTGGTTCAGGAATTGGTCGCGATTCTTCGGCGGCAGGAAACACCCTCTCGGCAACGAATCAGCCCGATCGAATTCCTCAACAAGAAGAGGGCCGAGGGGAAGGACGTTCTTGCGGCCATCGACGCGGTAGCGAACGATAAAAATGCCGACGTCCGGAAAGCGGCGGAGGCGTTCAAAGCGGCGAGACAGCAACGTCTCGACGAGGAACGCCGGAAGAACGAAGATTGAATCGGGTAGCGCGAATTCAATGTCATACCAGCCTGACGCGCCAGCAAGGACAGCAAGACCTCGCTGACGCTTCGGGCTGGTATGTTAAGGAGTCCCCGCATGAGTCATCTGCACGGCCCGCTGGCGCTGATCCTGGTGTTGAGCGTCGCGCTATTCGCCTTCGCCGATGAGGCCCCACCAGCCCACGTCGTCCTCGTCATTCACGGCGGCGCAGGTGTCAGGCCCAAGGACAAGATGACTCCGGCGGTGGCGAAGCAGTATGAGGCCGACCTGACGAAGTCGCTCCAGGCCGGTTTCAAGGCCCTGCGCAAGAATAAGGGTAGCAGTCTCGACGCGGTCGAGGCAGCTATCCGTATCATGGAAGACTCACCGCTTTTTAACGCCGGCAAGGGTGCGGTCTTCACGCATGAGGGCCGCAATGAACTGGACGCCTCCATCATGGAGGGGAAATCGAAGAACGCCGGCGCGGTCGGAGGCGTGACCATCATCAAGAATCCGATCGCGGTAGCGCGAGCGGTCATGGAGAAGTCGCCGCACGTCATGATGGTCGGCCGGGGCGCCGAATTGTTCGCTACAAAACAGGGGCTGGAGATCGTCGATCCGTCGTATTTCTGGACGAAAGAGCGCTGGGATGCCCTGAAGGAAGCTCTGGATGAAGAGAAGAAGGCGGGCCAGAAGGGAGGCTGGAAGCCACCACTGAATCGCTATTTCGGCACGGTCGGCGCAGTCGCGCTCGACGAGAAGGGCAACCTCGCGGCCGGCACCTCGACCGGCGGCATGACGAACAAACGCTTCGGCCGCCTCGGCGATTCGCCGATCATCGGCGCTGGGACTTATGCCGATAATGCAGCCTGTGGCGTCTCCTGTACGGGACATGGCGAAGTGTTTATCCGCTTCGGCGTCGCGAATGACGTGGTGGCGCGGATGAAGTACAAAAAGCTCGGCGTCAAGGAAGCGGCCCAGGAGACGCTCGACAGCTTGCCGAAGGAGGACGGCGGCGTCGGCGGATTGATCGCCCTGGACGCGAAGGGCAACGTGGCGCTGCCCTACAATACGGATGGTATGTACCGTGGGACCATCACCAGCGACGGCAAAATCAAGGTGATGATCTACCAGGACAAGTGATGATTCTGCCGCTTGCGGCTTGGCGGGAAAGACCGCCAAGCCGCAAGCGGCGAAGAGGGGACACGATGCGACTGCTTCGAGTGTGGGCGCTGCGCGGGGCGAACCGCTGGGCGCCGGTCCCTGTTCTCGAGGCCGAAGTCGATCTCGGCCCCCCTCCTCATGCTGATCCCGGCTCCATCAAGGACCTTGCACTCGATTATCAACGCCGGTGCGGCAGCGCGGTCCACTTCGGCCAGGTCGTGTCGATGACGGCGGCAGGCCAGGTTCGTGTCATCGTCGAGTTCGAGGAAGAAGCCGTCGGCCAGGCCGCGCTCGCTCTCGCGCTCGACGCCGTTCGCAACCCGGCTACCGATACCGCCGCCCGGCTCGCCGCCCTGCGCGAACTCGCTCACGACGTCTGTCTCGGTCCCTCGACCAGGGCCATTGTCCAGGCTGCCCGGACACACGGCATTCCGCTGCGGCGTCTCGGCAGCGGCAGCCTCGTCGTCCTGGGCCACGCATCCAAACAGCGCCGTGTCTGTACCGCCGAGACCGATGCCACCAGTGCCATCGCCGAGACCATCGCCCAGGACAAGGAGTTGACGCGCCTCTTGCTGCGAACCGTCGGCGTTCCCGTTCCCGAAGGCCGGCCGGTCGAGAACGCTGCCGACGCCTGGCGAACGGCGCAAGAACTAGGGCTGCCCGTGGTCGTCAAGCCGCAGTACGGCAATCATGGCCGCGGCGTCGCCACGAACTTGATGAGCCGCGAACAGATCGAACTCGCCTACGCCGCAGCCCTGGACGAAGGCAGCTCGATCATGGTCGAGCAACACATCCAGGGCGACGATTACCGCTTGCTCGTCATCGGCGGCAACCTCGTCGCCGCCGCCCTGCGCGAGCCGGCCAACGTCATCGGCGATGGACGCTCGACCGTCGAACTGCTCATCGCCGAAGTCAACAAGGACCCGCGCCGCAGCGATGGCCATTCCACCTCGCTGAGCTATATCAAGCTCGATCCTGTCGGCCTTGGCGTCCTTGCCGAGCAGGGCTTCACACCGGCCTCGATTCCGCCCGCCGGCCAGCGCGTGCTGATCCGCCGCAACGGCAACCTCAGTACCGGCGGCACGGCCACGGACGTCACCGATCGCGTTCATCCGGACGTGACTGCTTGCGCCGTGGACGCCGCCCGCGTGGTCGGCCTGGACATTGCCGGCGTCGATGTCATGGCCCGGGACATCAGCCGGCCACTCGCGGAGCAGGGAGCGGCGGTGGTCGAGGTGAATGCCGGTCCGGGACTGCGCATGCACCAGGAGCCGTCGGCGGGCAAGCCGCGCGCCGTCGGTGAGTCGATCGTGTCCATGCTGTTCCCCGAGGGGCGAACCGGCCGCATCCCCATCGTCGCCATCACCGGCGTCAACGGCAAGACGACCACGACCCGGCTTCTCGCGCATCTGCTCCGTGAAGCCGGCAACGCTGTCGGCATGACCTGCACCGAGGGCATCTGCATCGACGGTCGCTGGACGGAGAAGAACAACTGCAGCGGCCCACGCAGCGCCCGGGCGGTCCTGCTCAACCCGCGCGTCGAGGTTGCGGTGCTGGAGACGGCCCGCGGCGGCATTCTGCGCGAGGGACTCGGCTTCGACCGCTGCGACGTCGCCATCGTCACCAACATCGGCAAAGGCGATCACCTGAGTCCCGACGGCCTGGACACGATCGAAGACCTGGCGCGCGCCAAGCGCATCGTGGTCGAGGCTGTGGACACGACCGGAACAGCGGTCCTCAATGCCGCCGACCCTCTCGTGGCCGCGATGGCGCCGCACTGTCCGGGCAGCGTGATCTACTTCGCCCGAGACGCAGCCCATCCGCTTCTGGCGCCGCATCGAGCCGGCGGCGGCCGGGCCGTGTTCGTCCGTGGTGGAGCGGTGGTGCTGGCTGTGGGAGAGAAAGAGGAAGTGCTTGCCTTGTTGGCGCAAGTGCCGTTGACTCTCGAGGGACGAATCGGCTTTCAGGTGGAGAACGTCCTCGCCGCTACCGCTGCCGCCTGGGCGCTCGGGGTGCCGCTGGAAACAGTTCGGGGCGGGCTGGCATCATTTGTCGGCGATGCCCGGCATGTCCCCGCCCGGTTCAACGTGCTGCACATGGGCGGCGCAACGGTGATCGTCGATTACGCCCACAACACGTCGGCCGTGGAGGCGATGGTCGAGGCGCTGGACCAGTTCCCTCCTTCGCGGCGTTCGATTGTCTTCACCGGCTGCAGCCGCGGTGATGCCGACCACTCGGGTATGGGCCTGGCCATCGGCAACGCCTTTGATCGCGTC
Source organism: Gemmatales bacterium (assembly GCA_038240465.1). GTDB lineage: Bacteria > Planctomycetota > Planctomycetia > Gemmatales > Gemmataceae > JBBRIK01. Next base: position 259 of record JBBSDR010000475.1, on the reverse strand, counting down.
ATCCTGTGTGCGGTCCCGGACGATGCCGGGCCGGCGCTGCGCGGCTACGGAGAATTACTCCGCCGCAGTCTCGCGGCCGGCAGCCGGGTGGCTGAAACGGTCGAGGTCCGGGATGAACGGGAAGCCCTCGAACTCACGGTCGGCAGTCTCCAACCCGGTGAACTGCTGGTCCTCGGGGTCGATGACATCGAGGCCGCGCTGGCGTGGCTGGGATCGCATTGTGGTTAGCCGCGACGCGAGTCTTCGAGCGGAGCGCGTC
>JBBSDR010000474.1:0-5876 GCA_038240465.1 Gemmatales bacterium | reverse complement strand
GCTGATACACGGCGGCGCTTTGCGGACCTGCCTGGGAGTGAATCACGCCGTTGCCGAGGTGAGCGCAGGCCCAGACCAGCGCGTTCCAGGCCTGAAGAAGGGGACGTTCCGCGTTGCCCCAGGTGACGAAGAGAAAGCGCGAACCCTCACGGCGGACCGTAATCATTCCCTGGGGCGTGCCGATGCGCAGTTCCTTCCACTCGTGGGCCGGCTCCTCATCGGGAAAGGCAAGTTGGCCGTCGATCATCCGCAGTCCGACCGGAAACCCGCGTTGGCCGAGAAAGTCGCGGATCGTCTGCCAGGCGGGCGGCTCTCCCTCCGGAAACTCAACGTGCTGTTCCATCCCCATCAGGGAGACTCCTTCAGCGAAGCCAGCTCGTTCAGATGCCACATTCCATGAAACTGGACAGGCTCTCGCGCAACTGGTTGCGCGCCCGATAGAGCAAACTCTTGGCCGCCTCGGGACTCATCTCCATCTCGGCGGCGACTTCATTGTACGTCCGATCCTCAAGTTGATGCAGCACAACCGCGGTGCGCTGCCGGCCTGCCAGGGTCGAGACGGCTGCCCGGACGCGGTCGGCCACCTCGGCGCGTTCCATGGGACGGGAGGGTTCCTCGCCGCGATCAAACAGCAGGCTCTCCATCAGCGGCCCCTCATAGGTGGCGGCCAGCGCTTCCAGGCGCACGCAGGGCCGGCGGCGGCGCGAGCGGAAGGCATTCCGGGCGACATTCTGCGTGATGTGAAAGAGCCAGGTCGCGAACCGCGCCCGCGGCTGATAGCGCTTGCGGGAGCGATAGAGCCTCAGAAACACGTCTTGCGTCAGGTCCTCGGCATCCTGACGGTTATTGAACAGGCGGAAGAAATGGCCAAAGATCCGAATGCGATAGCGGTCGAGCAAATCGCGAAACGCGGCCTCATCGTCATCCCGCACTTGAAGCATCAGACGAATGTCGGGATCGTCCCATTGTCGAGACGCGGCGTTCGATTTTCCGTTCGCTCGCACCGTGGCGCCAGCAGGCATGATGTCTTCCCCTCAAAATCGACCTTCCTCGATCATCGCTCGATCTCGTCAGGCAGGCATGCAAACGCGGAAGATGCTGCCCTGGCCCTCGACGCTGTCAACCTCGATGGTGCCGCCCATCAGGTCGAGATAGCCCTTGACGATGGCCAGCCCCAGTCCGGCGTTGAGTCCATCGGTCTGCCGCGACGGATCGGCGCGATAGAAGCGCTCGAACAGATGCGGCCGGGCCGACGGGGCAATTCCGATGCCGGTATCGCGCACCTCGACTTGCAGATGCCCGTCCTGGCGCTGCAGCACCACCACGTCGATCGAGCCATCGGGACGGTTGTACTCGATGGCATTGTGCAGCAGGTTGCTGAGGATCTCACGCAGCTTGTCCGGGTCCGTCTCGAGGAGCGCATGTTCCTCGGCGTGCAAGGAAAGATGCAGCCCGCGCGCCTCGGCCAGAGGGCGAACGATGGCCAGGCACTCCTTCGCCAGGTCGGCCGCATCCACCGTTTGGGTGCGCAGGCGATCGACGCCCGCATCCAGCCGCGCCAGGGCCAGCAGCCTCTCGACCGCGTGATTGATATGCACGGCGCTGGCCCGACAATCCTGGAGGGCGTCGCGGTATTCCTCGGCCTGGCGCGGCTTGCGCAGCGTGACCTCGATGGTGGTCATCAGGGCGGACAGCGGGGTGCGCAATTCGTGGGAGATGTCGGCCGTCGCTTGTTTTTCTCGGTCGAAGGCGCGCTTGAGTTGTTCCAGGGTCTGGGTCAGACGTTCGACAATCGGCGACAGTTCGCCGGGCAAGGGGCGGTCGTCCAGTTGCAGTCGGAAGTCGCGTTCGCTGACCTGGCTGACGGCTTCCGAGACGCGGTGGAGCGGCGCCAGGCTGAGACGGACGAGCCAGCAAGTGCCGAGCAGCACGGCGGCAAAGCACAGGCCGTCGATCAACAGCAACTGATTGCGGAGTTGCGCCAGAGAGTCGATGGTGGCTAACTGAACGCCGGTCAGGTCCTCGTCGAGCTTCTCTTTCAGACCGGCCAGGTTGGCGTCCCGCTTGCTGACCTCGCACGCATACTGAATGCACAGCGCGGGCCGAGTCCAGAAATTCGTCCGCAGTTGCGGTGGTTGCGGTGGTTGCGGAGGCGTCTCCTCGGGCGGCTTCGGGCCACCGCGCGCGGGGCCGACGTGCGGCCGCTGGGGCAGACCACCCCAGCCCCCCCAGGGAACGTTTCGTGCCGCCGGCGCCAGGACCATGACCCGGCGGACCTTGACGTCTCCGACTCGTTCGTCGTCGAAGTGAAAGTCGATGACCGGCTTGTTCGGAGCGAAGACGCCGGGATCGAAGCCGAAGGTCCGCTTTCCCAGACTCTGCGAGCGATACGAAGCTCCCCAGGCGCTGTTGATCTGGAAATACTCGGGGACGGTGGAATTGATGGGAGTGGGCAGGTCGGCCGGGTTGAGGGTGATCTTGGTTCCCGGGGTGTAAGTGGCACGAGGCATCAAATACTTGCTGAGGTCGCTGTCCCATTGGGCTTGCAAAGCCCAGGAAGCCGCGGAGAAGCTTCCCAGCGGCGCGGGAGCGGCGGAAAGAGTCCCCAGGCTGTTCAACGGCCAGTAGCGCATCGCCTCGCCCCGGCCCGTGTGGAATTGCACCTCGCGTGCCAGGCTCTGGGCCTGGGCGAACAGGGCCTGATCGAGGCGCTGCCTCTCCTTGTCGCAGTCCTCCTCATAGCGCGTTTTGAGCAGTTGCTCGACGGCTTGCTCTTTCTCGCGGAGCGTTTGTTGCGCGCTGCGGTAGACCAACAGCGACACCGCCCCCAAAGCGAGGCTCACCAGCGCCAGGAAATAAACGGTCAGCGACAGGCGGATCGAACGCATGGGAATGCTTACCCTTCGCTCGTTTCGGATGGCTCCGGGACATGGTCGTCACCCCGGAGCATGTAGCCCTCTCCCCAGCGAGTCAGGATCAGGGGAGGATCGAAGCCCTTGTCAACCTTGTTGCGCAGATAGCGAATGTACACATCAACGACGTTTGAGGTGCTCTCATCCTTTTCGTCGTACAGATGCTCCCAGATCATCGAGCGCGTCACAACCTTGCCGCGATGATAGGCGAGAAATTGCAGCAAGGCGAACTCGCGCGGCGTCAGGCGAATCTCCTGGCCGGCACGCTTGACCGTGCGAGCGGCGGTGTCGATCTCCAGATCGAGGACGCGCAGGATCGGGTCCTTGGCCTGATGCCCGCGCCGGATCAAGGCTCGCAATCGGGCGAACAGTTCCTCGAGCTGGAAGGGCTTGGTCAGGTAGTCGTCGGCGCCGAGGTCCAGGCCATGCACCTTGTCCTCCATGCTGTTGCGAGCGGACAGCATCAGGACATGGGTCGTCAAGCCATCGCGCCTCCAGCGCTGCAGCAGCGAGAAGCCATCGATCTTGGGAAGCATCACATCGAGAACGATCACGTCGTAGTTGGCCGAGCGCGCCTTGAAGTCGCCTTCCTCGCCGTCATTGGCGACATCGACCGCGAATCCTTCCTCTTCGAGTCCCTGGCGCAAGGCCCGGCACAACGGTTTGTGGTCCTCGACCAGCAGGACTCGCATGCAGCAACCTCGAAGGCAGGCGGAGAGAAGCCGGAAGGCAGGAGAGTGAGAGCCGGGGGAGTGAAGGGGGTACCGTCAGGTTTCACCGCCCACCAGGCTCTCACTCTCTTGCCCGATTCATGTGCCGATTGGCCCGGCCAACCATGCACCCATCCTAACCCCGACCTGATGAAAGGAAAATGAGAGTCGAAACTTTCCCCTTCGCCGCGGACCAGCCCCGAGCGCGAGCGAGGGGTTCTTGCTATGGGACCCACTCGCTTGCGCTCGGGGCTGGTTCGTATTGAAACCTCTTCTTGGCGGCGCACCTCAGAAGCGAACAAGACCCCGCAAGATGAAGACGGCCGCGACAACGACGAGGACAAGGAAGAGCGTCGAAGCGGCCAGCAAGAACCAGTCGCCAACCGCCGCGGCCGGCCCCGGCTTCCGCGCCAGGGCCAGACGCAACTGGCTCTCGACTTCGCGGCGCAGCAGACTGTCGGCCGGCTCCCACCACAAAGTCACATGACACAGGGCCAGCGATGCCTCGACCTCCAGCCGCGTCGGCCGCTCCACCAGGACGGAGGCAGGTGAGGCAGCGTCCCCTTCAGGCGTGGGATGGATGAGCAGCACGTTCCCGGTCTGGACAAACCGCAGCCGCCAGCGCTCGAAGGTTTCGGCGAGGACGTCCTCGATCAGGGCGGGATGGACGTTGTAGATGGAAGTGAGTTGCCGGCGCCGCCACAAGGCGAAGCCGGAACCGAGGAGGACGCCGAGGAAGTAGACCGCGTAGAGAACGATCCGCCCGACCGCGAGGGGGTCCTCCAGCTTGACGCCAAAATGGCCGCGGAGCCAGAAATCGCGCCAGTGTTCGGTCTGAATCAGGCTGCTGAGCAAGGCGGGAGCGCCGAACAGGATCAGGCCCGAAGCGGCGAAGAGGATGCCGGCGAAGTCCCAGGGACCGCTGACGAGCATGCCGTGCGGCCGGCGATTGATCCAGCCGAGGATGCAAAGGTAGATCGCGACTGGAATCAATACGGGCAGCAGAAGCAATGGCGTCGCCCTTTCCTCGACTGAAGCGCCCATCATTCTAGGACCGAATCGCTCTTTGGCGAGGCGCGATTGACGCGAACCGCGTGCTAGACTACAACCGCCGTCCCGAGAGTAACCCCGGCCCTTCCGGAAGGAGAAGGTGATGCAACGGCCCTGGACCAAACGCGCCTGGCGCTTCTCTGTGCTGCTCTTGCTGGCCAGCCTCGGTCTATCCGGCTGCGGCAAGAAGGCCGCCGAGCCTGCCCAGCCTGCCGAGTCGAAGGCTGCGGACGTCGAGGAGAAGAAGCCCGCGCCTCAGGCCTCGAAGCCCGAGGGTTATGGCCGGCTGCATCAGTCCTTCGCCCAGGCGACGCGGCAGAATCCACCCGCGGACCAGCGTCCTCCCGACACGACGATGAGCGGAAAATCGACCGGGAAACTGTACCGCGAAGTCATCCGGCTCTGGGACACGATCGAGTTCATGAAGTTCGACGGAACGCGCCTGCACTACTCGGCCACGATCGAGACGGAACTGGGAAAAATCACCCTCGACCTCGACTCCGAGCGGGCGCCCAATCACGTCCGCAACTTCATTGCCCTGAGCCGGGCCGGCTACTACGACGGGCTGACCTTCGACACGATCCATCACGAAGAAGTGAACCTCGACACCAAATCGCAGTACGAGGAAATCGAGGCTGGCTGTCCATTGGGGACAGGGAACCCGAACGCCAACACCATTGGCTACTGGCTCAACCCGGAGATCGCGGAGGGAATCAGCCATGAAGAGGGAGCCGTCGGCGCCTGTCGCGGTTTCGAGAAGGACTCGGCCGCCTGCAAGTTCTACATCACGCTCTGCAAGGCGCCGTATCTCGACGGCAATTACACGATCTTCGGCAAGGTGACGAGCGGCATGGACGTGGCGCGCAAGATCTTCCTGCGGCCGGTGGTCTTGCAGGATGCCGATGTCGATGGGGCGCGCCGGCCGCTCGGACCTGTTGTCATTCGCAAGGTGACGATCGCGACACGTTGAGGATTTCGGCTCGTCATCCGCGAACGGACTACCTAGAATACAACTACCCTCTGAGTCACCCAAACCCGCGGTAAGATCCGGGAGGGGACCCACGCGAAGAGAGCCTCCGAACCAGGTCAGGCCGGAAGGTGCAGCCTTAAGGTACGTTCTCTGGCGCAGTGGATCATCCTCTCTCGGTTCTTACCGCAGGTTCCTTTCCGGCGATGCTCCCGGTTAGCCGCGACGCGAGTCTTC
>JBBSDR010000473.1:0-5881 GCA_038240465.1 Gemmatales bacterium | reverse complement strand
CTGTTTGACGGGGATAAATCCGCCTCGTCCTCTGGTTACCAAACAGCGCTCCGCCCGGACAAGCCGGGCGGCGGCGAGGAGGGAGAAGGACTTCAGCCCTCTGGTATCCAAACAGCGCTCCGCCCGGACAAGCCGGGCGGCGGCGACAGAGCTTCGGTGATTCACTTTCATGCCGTGGTAATAGCGGGGTTTACGGCAGTTCCAGTGATCTTTTCAGGCAATCATCGAGCTGTTGTTTCATGGCTGCCGACAGCGATCCGAGTACCTGGGCGACTAAGTCCGTATATACAGTCACGAGTACAAGGCAGGACACGACAGAATCGCGGACAAGACCTGTAGCCTTTCCCTCTGCCGTGTTCGCGTCGATGAACAGACAGGCAGGATCGCCCGCCATCGTCAGATTCTTCGTCACCTCGGCGACGACGAGCGTTTTGACGACCCCCGCGTAAGCGTCCGACTGCACAATCACGGCAGGACGCTTCTTCCCGCGCAGCCCAGAGGGGTGCGGGAAGCGGACAAGAATCACGTCGCCCCGGTTCATGGCTTCTCCGGGATATCGTCATACTCGTCCATGTCTTCCCACCCCAGGGGCTTGCCCGCCTCCCAGGCCAAGGACTGAAGCTCCTCGCTTGTCCACGGGCTGTCGTCGTACTCGTCCTCTTTCAAACGCTCGTATTCGTCAACGCGGAGCAAGACGAACGTCTCCTTGGTTCGGGGATTCACGAGGTGCAGCGGGGCGGCTTCGGGGTTTTCCAGGGCTTGCATTTGCTGTTCGGTCAGTTCGATCATGACTGCCTCCTGTCCCTGCATCGTACTGCCTCCGCACATGGCGGACCATTGCAGACCAGTGACGATCCGGAGTCACCGCCATGCGTGGTTTTACTCGCGGCCCAAGGGTTTCATTACGCGCGGATAGCACGCCTCGCAAAGATCGACCTCACCAGCGTTCTCATCCTCATTCGGCCAGTAGGAGTCGCCATCCTGGACCTTCGCCCAGCACACGTTGCAGTGTTCGTGGTCCCAGTCAGCCTCGATCAACTCGAACTTCTCGGGGTCATACGGCTCGCCTTGGTACGGCTTGGATATATGCCAGCCTCCCTCGTCGTCCATTGGCTCGATGCATCGCAGGGACGGGTACGATGCGAATAGTCGATGGACGAATCGGCAGCGTGCGAAGATTGCCAGTTGCTTCGGGGTGATTTCGGGCTGATCGTCCATTCGCCGAATGCCTCCGTCATTGGTTGTTGGGTCACGAGAGGAACCCTGTCGATCCATGATTGTCACCGTACCTCTCCTCGCAACTCGACGCAACGGGGTTCTCACGTTCCGCAAAGATCATGGCACGGTCATTTGGCTTCAATCCCAGCGCTTGATCTGTTCGACCAGATGGCGGACGTCGTCGCGGCGTTTCTCGAACACCGCGAACAGCGCCAAAATCACACTGCCCAGGACGATGCCCGACACATACCACACCCACGTCTGCGCCCGGCCGACCGCCGCGTGCCAGATCATGCTCAGCACATCGACCAGCAAAAACAGCACGCCGACGAAGAGGAACGCACGCACCTGCATGACAATGCCGGCCAACATGCCCAGTACGGCCAGCAGTGCCAGTGCCAGCGGCATCAGCGCCGAGTTGCCGATGCCGGTGATGAACATGTCCGCCGTCGACGAGACATACAAGAGCAGCAGGCCGGCGTATCGCAGTGCCAGACGCTGCTCGCGCGTCAACTCGTCGCGGTTGAGTTGCTCCGCGATCAAAACGATCAAGCCCAGCGGCACCAGCCACAACTGCGGATGCAGCAGGAAGCCCAACCCGTGATGGGTCAGCATCATCCACAGGCCGACGTTGCTCGCCACCGCCGCCGCCAGAGCGTAGCCAAAGGAACGCCGCGTCAGGGCGATGCCGAGCAGAAGCAGGCTGACGAGGAACCAGATCAGCGCATAACCGCTGTACGCTTCCGGCATGTAAAGCAACGGCGCCAGCAGCACCTTCAGGCCCGGCGCCATCCCGCCGGCGGCCTCCAACAACTCCGGCGTCGGGCGCAGCCAGAAGGCGATGAGCGGCAACAACGGCAAGAAGAGACCGGTCCGGTGCAGGGGGACCGCCAGCACATGCAGCCCGCGCCGTCGAAACAACTCGGCAAGTCCGACACCGGCGAAAGCCAGCGCCAGGACCATCACCGGCCAGTACTGCACTGCCGTCGCCTGGCGCATCAGCGGCACGTTCAGGCGAACGTGAACGAAGAGCAGCACCAGCAGCAGTTCCGCCGCGTAGACGAAATGCGTCCGCCGCCCGAGTTGCTCGCCGAGGCCAGGAGCGGCCAGGGCTTCGCGCAACGCCAGGGCGATCAACCCCGCGCCGGCCAGCGCCGTGAGGGCGACCTCGATGCCGAACAGGTCGGTGCGCCGCAGCACGGGATCGTACAAACGCAGTTCCAGGACGACCAGGGCCGCGAACGCTCCGGCGGATGCCACGCCGAACAGCGTACCCAGCCGGCGCGCCTCTTCGCGCCACGTCTCGGGGATCGTGCGCAGTCCTTGACGATAGACGGCACAACACAGCATCAGCGCCCAGACGATGGCGGCGGTGTGATGCAGGATTCCCGCCAGCCTTACCGGATCGAGCAGCACCCAACTCGCCTCGGCCAGGACGAGCGGCGTCAGCAGCAAACTGACGCGCCGGGCCAGTTGCTGACGCTGCCCGCTCAGCACCGAGGCGAAGTAGACAACGGCGAGCAGCAACAGCGCCGACGCAATTGCCCCTCCCAGGCGATCCGCCCACGCTTCCGCGTCGAGTGTGAGCCAGAGGCCGAGCAGAACGACCACACCGCTCACGCCCGTCTGCGCCGCCACGAACCAGTCGCGCACCGGACCGCCATGCACCCACGACGCCAGCCCGAGGCGTTCGCACTCCGCACTCCGGCGCGACACCAACCGGCAGACAGCAGTCGCGGCCAGGAGCAAGCCCGCCAATAGCAGGGCGACCAGCGCCGCGAATCGACTCGGGTCGAGTTCCGCGCCGCGCAGCAGCAGGACGATTTCAGCCAGAGCGACGCCGTACAATCCGCCTGGAGCGAAGTGCGCTTGCTCATCCCACAGCAGGGCCGCCATTGCCAGCCCGACGAGTGTCCACACCGACCAGGCGAAGAACAGGTTGCTCGGCCCGAGAAAGCCGGCCACGCCCAGCAGTCCCAGCGCCCCCAGAGCAGCCGCGTGAGCGAAAGCCGCGTTTTTGCCGACGAGATCGATGCTCTGCCTGCGCAAGGCCAGGATGACGGCAGTCCAGACCAGACTGCTTGCCGCATGACTCCCCGAGAAGGTCAGCAGCAGTCCCGCAAGGGTATCGTCGCCCAGGGCAACCCACGCCAGCAAGCTCGCCAGGACAATCAGCCCGCCGGAAGCATAGACGCGCGAAGGCCAGTGTCTGCGGATCGCGATCGCGCCCATCAGCAGCGCCGCGAGAAGGACAGGGCCGGACGTCGGCCAGGGACGAATCGGCGAGTCCCAGGCGCACAGGGCAAATACGCTCAGCAGCCAGGCCAGTCCCTCGATGCGCAGAGCGAGCCGGGCCGTGTTGCTGTCCTCTGGCGGTTGACGGACAAACCAGCCGCCCGCCACGGCCGCGAGCAGCGACCAACTCAGGAGCAGGACGTGAAACGCGGGCCACAGTGTTTCCTGTTCGCCGCCGAGCAGACTCGCTATCAGGACGCCGAGCAGCAGGCCGCCCGCGCCGATGACGTCCGCAATCCACTGAGGCGTTTGCCGCAGGAACAGAAACGCGACAGCCAGCGACGCCGCCCACGCAAGCCAGCCGGCTGGCCCCGCGAAAACGCCGAAGGGATACGACGAAAAGCGGCCCTCCGTGCCAAGCATGACGAGGACCGGCGCCATTGCCAGGAGGGCAAACACGGCGAGGCCAAGCAGCGATTGTACACCGAGCAGCACCCCGGCCACAGAGCGATCAAAGCGAGCATAAGTCAGCCACAGACCCGCCCAGAGCGCGGAGGCCAAACAGCCGAACTGCCACAAGCGCACCTGGTGAGCGAGGGTCAGGGCGTCCCCGCTGGTGACGACCGACAGCGCATAGCCGCCGGTCACGCTCAGCCAGGCGACAACCCCTCCGGCGAATAGATAACCCGACTCGCGCTCGCGGACGCCGTGGCCGGCCAGCCCCACACACGCCAGCATCAACGGCACGATGTTCGCGGCCGTCCAGCCCAGCAACGCGAAGACAGTCCCCGCAAGAGGACCGGCCGGGGTGACGCCGGAAAAGCCGAGCCTGGCCACCTCCGCAGTCAGCAGCAGAATCCCGCCAACTGTTATCGACAAGAGCAAGCCGCGTGTCAGCGGCACAACCCAGCCGCTGAGGGACGGTGTCCGGGAGGGCGACAACCAGCCGCGCGCCCAGAACGGCAGCGACAGGACAAGCAGCGCCGCGCCAAGTCCCCAGCGCAGCCCCGTCGCCGACGATAGCGTCTCGTCCATCTGCGCGGCCGAGAGGAACGGCAGCGTCAGGCCGAGCAGCATCAGGCCAGGCACGGCGAAATCGCGGTCGCGGTCCCAGATCGCCGCCGTCAACAGGACAGCGAGAACGCCGAGAAGCAACCATGCGCCAGGCCCGTAGAGATGCGCATCGACTCTCGCGCCCAGCGCTCCGGTGAACAGTTCGCGTTGCAGTCCTGGCATAACCCCCCAGACAGCGAGCAACAGCGTTCCCAGGGGCAAGAGGACCAACATCACGCGGTCGAACGGCGGCCAGGGTGGCTCGAACAGCGCTCGCGCCGCCAGGGAGGGCCGCAGCGCCCGCCGAACCACGATCCACAGCAGGCCGAGTAAACTCAGGGTGACGCCGAACGCCTGTAGGGCGCGCAGGTCGATGGCTTTGAGGCTCAAGGCCCAACCTTGCTCGCGGACCCAGGCCGTCGTCAAGACAGCGACGGACGCGGACAGGACCGCTTGAGCGCCAGTCAGCCAGCCGGCGGAGCGATCGGTCCAGGCCAGTGCCAGCCATAGCGCCGCCAGCCAGCCGAGGTGCAAGCCAAGCGCGGTCAGGTGTGCCGTGGCGAACAGGCAGCCACTGAGCGCCAGCAGCGTCGTGACGATGGCCGCCAGCCTCGTTGGCCGGCTGAAGACGTGCCGGACGCGCCAGCCGAACCAGTGGCCGGCGTTCGACAACTCGTCAATCGGCTCGACGGGGATGACCCAGCGCAGCAGGATTCTCGCAAGCAGCAGAAGCGTCGCGGTCAGCAGCAAGGCCGTCAGCCAGGGCAGGGCCAGCCAACCCGAGGGCAGATCGACAACGAACAGATGCGTGAGGCCGACCCAGAGCAAGCTCGCCCCCGCCCAGGTGCCGCCGCGCCAGCCGGTGACCCAGGCCCAGAGCAGCATCGCTCCCGACAGAAGGAATGCGGCCACCGTGTACTGCTCGCCCTCCATACCAGGGTTCGCCGTCAGCGCGACGAGAATGCTCACTCCCGCGCTGACAAGCGTCATCCAGTGACAGGGGGCTGTCAGTGAATCGCTCCAGTGGCCGCGATCGCGTTCGATCGGCGTTCCGGTGCCGCTCAGTTGGCCGTTGTGTCCGCGCCAGGCTGCCAGCAGCGCGGATGCCAGCGCTTCGCAGGCCAGGACGAACACCCACACAATGACGTCCTCGGGACAACTCCACGCCAGCAGCCAGAGCGTGCCGCCGAGCAGCAGGCCGTAGCCAACATACGACAGCGCCAGCAGCCGCCAGCGGACGTTCGCCGCCAGCAGGACGGTCCCTTGCGCCAGGAATACGATCGCGCCCCAGCCCGGTTCGTCCAGTCCGCACAGACTTGCCAGCAGCAGCGCGAGGCCACCAATTCCGAGTCCGCCGAGCGCCTGATAGACCGCG
>JBBSDR010000472.1:0-5885 GCA_038240465.1 Gemmatales bacterium | reverse complement strand
TTCTTGGAGACCCGCTTTCCCCACGGCACGAGACAACAGAGGCTGCATCGTGACTCGCCACGCTCAACGAACGATTACCACCCTGGTCGGGATCCTGGTCAGTGTCCTCCTCAGCATCGTCGGCTCCGGCCTGCTTTTCTGGGGAACAGCCCTCGCGCCGGAGCAAGAGTTCGCCCGCGAATTGCTGAAATCCTTTGGCTCGATCCTGGTGAGCATCGGCGTTCTGGCGTTCCTGTGGGAATTGTTCACCAAACGTTCGTTTCTGGAAGAGACGCTCGCCCTGGCCAACATGACGGTGGAACTGAAAAATGCGGGCATCGAAAAAGTCACAAACCATTACCTCGGCGAGGTCCAGTGGGCCGAGATGCTCAAGGCATCGCCGACGCTGGAGTTTTTCTTCATCTATGCCCGCATGTGGTGCAACGTGAATTCGGTTTCGCTGGGTGAAGTGGCCCGAATGAAGAACCGCACCGTGCGAGTGTTGCTACCCGATCCGGGCAACTCTCAGGTCGTCAGCGAACTGGCGCGGCGCTTCAATTCCATCCCCGCGGAAGTCGAGAAAGCGATCAAGGAAACGACAGCCTTCTTCGAGAAGCTTGGAAATCGAACCGGCGAGGGAACGACTGTCCAGATTCGCTATGCGACAGTGGCTCCTCTGTTCTCGATGTACCTGCTCGGGGAGAGGGCGGTCTTCAGCCTCTATTCGCACGAACTAGGCAAAGGTCACGTTCCGACCTGCGTCGTCAAACGGGATGGTCTGGTGTACAAGTACCTCGAAGAGGAGTTCACTTTCCTCTGGAACAGTGCCACGGTTGTGTCCCCGAGCCAGGCACCCGGTTCCGAAGCAGGAAAACGATAAACGCGGCCGTTCGCGCAGAACACGTCCGAACTCGACAAAGCTTTACCAGCTACCCCTTCGCGCCGCCAGGCGCGGTATCCTGGCGTCGGATTCCTGTGAGCTTGTACCGTGGAGAAAGAACTGCTCCTTGTCGCCCCTGCCGCGCCGGAAAAGCCCAGCTTGACACCGTGGAATTGTCCGTCCATCATGACCTCGGCGGGCGTGTCTCAAGACGATCGAGGGAAGGGCGCGAGTTCTTCCTATCGTTCTCTCCGGGGTTACCCTGGGGGAGTGGCTCACCGAGCGCAGGACGTCGCGCGACGACCCCTCCGCCTTCGCGGAGAATGCGTCGCGCATCACGAGACGGGTTGGGACACCCCGCCCTTTCTTCCCATGCCACAAGCGGATTTCTTTACGAGCAACCTCGCCCGCGCCTTCCTCGCCGGCGCCTGGTCGCGGCCCGCGCTGCTTCGCCGCGGCATCCAGGCTTGCGGCGGCCGTTCGGGTTATCTGTTCCTTCTCCTTCGCCGCGTTCTTGCTGCTTTTCCCCGCCGCACCCCTGAGTTGACCGAAGAGAGACTGACGGCGTTTCTTCTCCATCAAGGCGCAGTCGCCTGTGAAGGAAGCGGGCCGAAAAAGTTCTTCACCGTTCGTCCAAACATGGCTCCAAGGCCTGGCCTGCCGGAGATTCCCGGCCTTCTCGCGCTGACCACGACCACTGCCGTGACCGAATGGCTGGCTTTGCGGCCACGACAACTCGACTGGTTCGCGGAATGTCCCGGCAGGACGCGGAAGGTCCCTGATGGTCCTCTGAACCATTACACCTATCGCTGGCTCGAGAAGCGCACGGGTGGCAAACGTCTCCTCGAAGTCCCACGCAGCCGGCTCAAGTCCATCCAGCGCCTTATCCTCCACGAGATCCTCGATCGTGTGCCGCCTCACGAGTGCGTCCACGGTTATCGTCGGGGACGTTCGGTCCTTGGCTATGCGTCCGTTCACGCCGGTCAGGCGTTCGTGCTGCGCCTGGACCTGCGCGATTTCTTCCCCTCGATCCGAGCCTCGCGAGTGTTCGCCCTATTCGCGAGCCTCGGCTATCCTCGCGCCGTTGCCCGCGTCCTGACTCGCCTCTGCACAACCATCTTGCCGCTGTATGTCCGCGCCCAGCATCCGCAAGCCGGGGTGGACTGGAATCGCTACGAATCGGCGCATCTGCCGCAAGGAGCGCCGACGTCGCCGGCGCTGGCGAACCTGTGTGCGTTTCGACTCGATTGCCGGCTCGCGGGCCTGGCGCGATCCACTGGCGCTTGCTACACGCGCTACGCTGACGATCTCGCCTTCTCCGGCGGTGAGGAGTTGGAGCAATGCGCGCGGCGATTCCAGGTGATGGTCTGTCGTCTGGCGCTGGAAGAGGGTTTCGAGGTGAACACGCGCAAAACGCGCTTCATGCGTCAGGGGGTGCGCCAGCATCTGGCGGGGATCGTGGTAAATGCCAGGCCGAACGTGACGCGCGAGGTGTTCGATCAACTGAAGGCGATTCTGACGAACTGTGTCCGGCATGGGCCGGGCGAGCAGAATCGCGGGGGCGTCGTGGACTTTCGCGGCCATCTGCTGGGCCGGATCGCTCACGTCGCCGCCATCCATTCGGGGCGAGGACAGCGCTTGCGAGAATTGTTCGACCGTATCGAGTGGGAAAACGAGCCATGACGGACTTCGACAAGGGTGCGCGATTTGGAGCAAGGCGGCTCCACGCGGAAGGGTTTCTGCGCTGGCTGCTGAGAGAGAATTTCTGGGCCGCGTGGCGCTGGCGAGACTGGCTCGACACTCAGGCCGTTCCCTTCCCCGGCGAGGCGGATCGACGACTGGACACTGTGGCGGCGTTTGATCGCCGTGCCGGCGACCGCCCGCCGCTGGCTGTCGTCGTCGAGTTCATGACGCAGCCGAGACGCATCGTCCTGGAGCGACTGGCGGAATACACCTTACGGTTGCGACGTGAGTATCCCTATTCAACCGATCCGCACGTCCCCTATGCCGTTATTGGCGTTCTGGTAAACCTGAGCGGGTCGATGGATTCGGACGAGTGGTCAATGGAGCCAGACGACTGCGACGAAGTCGGCTTGTGGAGCAAGGCGGGCTTGCGTAACCTGAGCGCAATGGACGCCGCGACGGAGCTAGCGAGGATCGCCTCTGGCACCACGGCGAAATGCGTGCTGCCCTGGATCGCTCTTATGCGCGGCGCAGGCGAGCAGGCGATACGCACGGAGTGGAAGCGGTTGGCGGAAACAGAACCAGACGCGGAGAAGCGAAGAGACTATGCCGGACTCGCGAAGGTTTTCGCCGATCTGGCCGGACATCTCCCATTATGGGAAACCCTGTTGGAGGGCTGGAACGTGGAGCGATCGAAGGTCACTCTCGAATGGGAAGCAAGGGCCGAACTGCGAGCGACACGGGCCAATCTCCTCCGGTTCTTGCGGGGAAAGTTCGGTACGCCGGTCCCGGCCGACCTCGACCAGGCCGTACAAACGCAGACTGATCTCGCAATCCTCAATGACTGGGTCGAACATGTTGGGGGTGCTGCCGATATCAGTAAAGTGCGGTCGGCATTCGGCCTGAGCGAAGAGTGACTCACGGTCACTTCTGGCTGAAATGCAACGCATCGTTGTTGCGCATGACCGAGCGACATCACTTGACGAATCGCCGGCGGCTCGCCGCCGGACGCATCGACACCACAGCCGAGCGGCGGAACTGCGGGGTGCTGATAATAGCTTCGCCCGTTCCCAGCAGTGGGCAACGCGCCCAAAGCTCATGGGTGACGTCGCTCGTCGTGGCCATCAGCGCATCGAGGTTGTGCATGCTGCGGAGCGTGTGAACGAGGCGGGTGTTGCACAACTCGAAAATCTCCGGTGGCAGATGGCCCGGCTGCTGGCTGACAAACGTGATCGACAGCCAGCGTTTGCGGCCACGGCGCGTCACGTTGCGCAGCATTTGCAACGTCGCCTGCATGGTTTGAATCTTTTCGCGGCTCATGAACGAATGCGCTTCCTCGATCACCAGCAGCGTCGGCGGCGCCTCGACGTTCGAGACCTTGTAGGCGAACGCCTTTCGCAGCAGATCGGCCGTCACCAGGTTCTTGACCGAGTCGTTGGCAACGCTGACGTCGATCACGTTGACCCGGCCCGGTTGCAGCATCTCGGCCACATCGAGTCCGCGCAGGTTCTGCTGATCGAAAACGCCGGAGTGCATCAGGAACTGCAACTTGCTTCCCAGGCCGACGTAATCGAGCGTCTCGGAATTGCGCGACGACCGCTCCACCGCCCGGCCGCGCAGCAGCGGCAGCGTGAATGGCAACTTCGCCTGGGGCGACGAATCGAGCAGGCCGCGCAGCCGTTCCGTCTCACTGGTCGCCAGCTTCGACTGGAACTTCTGCTCGAAGTGGTCGATGCAGTCGAGCATGGCGTTGCGTTCGGCAAGCGACGCTTGCAGCAACTCGGCGGTGACGCTGCTCTCGAAGTCGGCCAGGCGCAAAGTGAACGGCTGGCTGTTGGCGCGCTCGCTGGGACAACTGACGGGATAGTAGACGTGGAAGTCGGCCAGGCCCTTCGGCTCGCGGCCAAATTGAGCGAGACGTTCGACGAGATGGTCCTGATCCATCGGCAGATCCATATCGACGTATTCGGCTTCGAGGTCGAGCAGGATCACAGCCCAGCCGTGTTCCGACGCCTCCTCGATCAGCACCTGGACCGAGTTCGATTTGCCGGAGCCGACGGTGCCGAAGATGCCGACGTTTCGCGGCAGCACATCCTTGCTCGTGCTGCGAATGAGGACTGGTAAATCGTCGCGGCCCGAGAGACAGCCGAGGCGCATGTCGCCGTCAAAGCCGAGCAGATCGGCCACGGCAGCTGCGGTCACCTCATGGACGGGCGAGCCGGGCGCGGGACGATTGTTGGTGTCGTGGGTGCGATTGCCCGTCAGTTCGCCCTGGACCTCGACCTCGGCCATTACATCCTTGCCCACGGCTTCGGGAAAGAACGGCCCGCCAAGGATGCGGCCGAGAAAGATGGTTTTTGGAGTGAGCGCATCGGTGATGCGAACGAACTGGTTGCGGAGCATGCGATCGCGGTTGGCCTGCGGCGCGCGGAGCAGGACGCGTTCGTTGGTGGCCGACGCGGGATCGTGGGCGATGTGGCCGAGCAGAAAGCCTTCCATTTCGGGCATGAGCAGTGTCTTTCGCTGGTAAGACTCACGCGAACATCTTCTTGCTCATTCTCCGTTCGCAATGACTCCTGTCAAGCGCCGAACCCGCATCGCTTGCACCTTCTGAAGGCGACGGTGAATCAGGATTCCTCAGCAAGGTTCTTGAGTTGATCGTATACCCCCTGCAGTTTCCCGTCGAGGTCGAGCGCCTGGCGGCGGACTTTCTTATACAAGGCCTCAATGACATTCAGCAATCCCTCCCCGGAAGGTTGATATTCTTCCAGGAGGACGCCCTCACGGTCGAGAAGGGAAAGGACGTAGCGGGAAAAGCCCTCCGTCTTTGAAATCCGCACCAACCCGTGGCCGAAGTCTGTTCGGAAGGTATCCTCCTCCGCGGTTGTTGTCCAGTGAAGCCTATTCTTGTCAGTGGCGACATTGAGGACCCGCAGCAGGTCGTCCAGAGATGGGGGGGATGTTTGTGTTGGCATGACTGCTCCAGTCCTATCACTGAATCTCGGCTGGCTCCTTGAGTAAGCCATCCGGGCCGCGAACTTGCCACTCCTTGAAGCACCCCGGACACATCGGCTGGTATAGCAGCAAGCTCGTACCCTCCATGAAGCCGTCCGCTTCGGAGATGGCCGTACCGTTCGGCGGCAGATTGTGGTCCGAAATGCATTGAGGACAGAACCAGCAGGCCAACTCGATGCCAGCCAACTCGGGATCACCCGCTGTGGTGTACGCGAGATACTCAACTCCGGGACACAGTGAGTCAGACAACACAGCCTTGACCAAGTGCGGACACACGAACAGGAACCCATGGCCATGTTTTGGGCAGTGAACTGTACCCATCCGCTGC
>JBBSDR010000471.1:0-5896 GCA_038240465.1 Gemmatales bacterium | reverse complement strand
TGAGCGGCCCGTGATCGCCTGCCAGAACGACGCGGGCGGCGGCCAGCAACAGGGTGCGGTCCAGTTCGGAGAGATGCGACGCCTTGCGAACGAAGACGCCGCCGGGCCTGTCGATGAGGGCGTGGGCATCGCTGGCGCGGACCAGGGCCTGCATCTGCAAGTGAAGGTCCTCGAAGTAGCTGGCCGGGTTCTCGTTCAGCAACACCAGGTCCACCTTCAGGCCCTTGACGCGCCAGTAAGTATGGGCGCTGACCAGCAGCCGGGCCAGCGGCAGGTTCTGGGGGTCATCGACGCGAACGACGACAATCGGGAAATCGCCGGAGATGCCCAGGCGCCACAGCCCGGCCTGTCCCTGGGTGTTGGCGGCCAGCACCGCCGGGGCCTCACGCAGGACAGGACCGGCGAACAGCAGATGGCCGGCCAGCCGTTGGAACAGGTGGACGTCCTCGGCGTCGAGGTTGAGGTGCCGCAGTTCAACGCGCGAGTGCGCCCAGGCCAACTCGAAGGTGCGGTTGACGGCGCTCAGCGAGTGGAACTCGTCCGCCCGCGCCAGGGCGTCCTCACGGTTGTCGGCGACGGCGGTCGAGAACGCCAAAACGACGGACGTACCCGGCTCCAGCCGGATGGTGTGCCGCAAACTGAAGATCGGATCGAGGACCGGGCCTGTCGTGCCGCTGAGGCTGACCCTGTCATCGAGAGCCGCCGGGTTGGCGAGAGTGCGCCGCCGTCCCAGGAAGCGGGCGCGATCGGTCTCGAACTGGGGCGCGGCGGCCTGCGCGTGTTCGGTAGCCAGGACGTGGACGGCCCAGATCGGCTTCTGGTCCGCGGCCCGAGGACGGCGCCGGCAGAGCAATGCCGACCGGGCGGCCAGCCATTCCGTCTCCAGGAACAGCTTCTGGAAGGCGGGATGAGCCAGGTCCGCGCCGTGAGAGCCAAGGACCACCTCGGCATAACTGGTGATCGCCAGCCGGCGTGTTCGCTTGCCGTGGTTGGCCAGGGTGAGCCGGCGGACCTCGACGTTCTTCTCGGGCGAGATGGCGACGTCCATATGCGTCTCGATGTCGCCATCCACGCGGCGGAATTCGGCCTTGTCCGTGGAGTAGATGACCTCGAAGAGCGTGGGCGCCACCCGGGTGGGCTGAAACCCAGCCGACCAGAACGTGCCGCTGTCGAGGTCCTTGATGTAGTAGAACTGGCCGGTATCATCGAGCGTGCGGTCCTCGCGCCAGCGTGTCACGTCGAGATTGCGGCAGGTGCTGAAGCCGCTGCCGGCCGACGTCAGCATGGTCGTGTATTCGCTGTTGGACAGCAGGTGCGTCCGCGGGCTGGGTGTGTGCGGCGTGGTGATGCGCCGGCTGACCGGCGAGCCGGCGACCGGCAATTCCTGACGCGGAGCGTCCTCGTCGGGATGGGGCTGTAGCGGCGGCAGGTCGAGAGGGATGCGTTCTTGCAGCAGCAGTTCAGTGGCCCGAACCATCGGCAGCGCCCGCAGGCGCCGGGGCATGATGTCCTCAAGGACGCAGTTGGCCAGGGCAACGAGGGTCATGCCTTGATGATGGGCCATGTAGGAGCGAATCACCTCGCAACTCTTTCCCTGAGCAACCCGGCCCTGGGTGAAGTCGATGGCCTCATAGAAGCCGTGCGGCCCCTCGGCATCGAGCGCTCTCAGCGCGTCGAAGTTGCGGCGGGCCCTCAACGGGGCGACCGCCGTCGCCAGGGCGGTCGCATAAGGCGCGACGACCAGGTCGTCTCCCAGCCCGCGTTTGATGCCGAGGCCTGGCACGCCGAACGACTGATACTGGTAGACCTGGGAGGCGTCGAAGGCGTTGTAGGCCGACTCGGAAATGCCCCAGGGGACGCCGGTTTGCCGGCCGTACTCGATCTGACGGGCGACGGCCGCCGACTGCATCGAGTCGAGCAAGGTGTCGGGGAAGTGAGGCAGAACGAGGCGCGGCATCAGGTACTCGAACATCGTCCCGCCCCAGGACAGCAGCCCCTGCCGTCCCGCTGTCTTGGTTGCCGGCCGGCCGAGTTGGAACCAGTGCTTGCGAGGCACCTCGCCGCGGGCGATGGCCAGGAAGCTCGCCAGGCTCGCCTCCGACGCGAGCAAGTCATAGTGGGAGTTGTCGAGCCGGGCCAGCGGCAAGTTGAAGCCGATCGCGAACAGGTTGCGGTCGGCGTTATACAGGAAGCGGAAATCCATCGCCGCCGCGAGGGCCGCCGCCTGTTCCGCCAGCTTGCGGAGACGGTCCGCGAACGGACTGACACCGGAGCGGCGCACTCCTTCCGCCAGTTGGACCGGCAAGTCCGCGTCTGCCGATCCGCACAGCTTCTGCCAGCCGTCAAGCTCGCTCAGCATCTGCTCGCTGCGCTGAGGCCAGGCGTCGAGTTGCAGAGCTTCATTCAGGGAGGCACGCAACTCCTCCCAGCGCGCGACCTGTTCCGCGGAAAGTCCGGATGGTGTCTTCGCCTGGCGCAAAGTCTCCACCCAGGGGGCCAACTCATCGAGTTCCTCCCGGCAGTCCTTGATCTGGCCGGCGAGGCGCGATACCCAGCGGCCCAGCGGCCCATCAGGTCCGGCCAGTTCCGCCCCCAGTTGATCCAGCGCCGCCCTGATCGCGGGCAGGTGTCCGGCGAGCCGCTCCAGCTTGTCGCCCCAGGCGAGCAGCCCGGGCGGGGTGCCTTGCTCCAACTCGCGCTGAAGCGGATCGAGAGCGGATGCAAGTTGGTCCCACTCCGGAGCCGGGCCTGTCTCGGGCCGCAGCCGCTTGCAGGTGCCGGCAATCAGGTTGAGCGTGTCGGACATTCCTTCGAGCGCGGCCGGTTGAGGGAACGGCTCGCGGAGCTTGTCGAACAGGCCCTGTTCGAGGGTCAGCAGACAGCCCAGCAGGTTGCCGCTATCGACCGTGGACACATAAGCGGGATGAAGCGGTTGGAGCGTTTGTGTGTCGTACCAGTTGAGGAAGTGGCCGTGGAGCCGCTCCAACTTTTCGAGAGTGGCGAAGGTCTCCTCCAGCCGCTGTGCCAGCGCCGGCAAGGCACAGTAACCCAGGTCGTGCGCCGCCAGGGTCGATAGCACGAGAAGCCCGATGTTCGTCGGCGAGGTGCGATGCGCCAGTTCCTCCTTGGGGGCTTCCTGAAAGTTGTCCGGCGGCAACCAGTGGTCCTCGGGACCGATGAACGTCTCGAAGAAGCCCCAGGTCCTGCGCGCGATGCGGCGCAGCTCGCGCACGTCACTCTTCTCGAGGGTGTAGCGCCGAGGAGGTGTCGGCTGGCTCACCCAGAAGGCGACCAGGGGCGAGACCAGCCACAACAGCAGCAAGGGCAGGGCGGCCGGGAGGGCAGCCGGGTTGACCGTCGCGACCAGAACGGCTGCGCCGACCGCCAGAGCGAGGGCCGGCCACATGGTCCAAAGGAACTGGCGCAGTCCCGTGCCGAGTCGTTCCTCGGCCGCGGCAGCCGTCTCCCACTCCAGCAGATGCCGCCGCGAAATCCCCATGCGATAGAGCGTGATCGCGATGGCGTCAATCATCAGACGGGCCTGGTCGGCCAGGAACACAATCAGGAGCAGCACCTGTCCGGCGGTGGCCGGCACGCCCTCGGCCAGCGACCGCAGCACATGGCGCGGAGAACTGCCGCGCACCATGGCCCACAGCCCACCGGCAAACTGGAGCAGTAGCGGCAGCGCCAGGACACAAACGGCGAGAGCGGTCCACACCCCCGGAGGGCCAGGCAGGACAGTCCAGCCGAGGAGCAGCAGCAGCAGGAGCGCGGGCGCCAGCAGACTGCGGCGCAGGTTGTCGAACACTTTCCACCGAGCCAGCAGCGGCAGCGGATTGCGAATCCGTCCCGGCGGATCGGCCGACGGCGCCCGACTCCGCAGCCACGGAAGCAGTTGCCAGTCGCCGCGAACCCAGCGATGTTCGCGCCGCGCGTAGGCGTGGTACTGGGCCGGGAAGTCATCCAGCAGTTCGATGTCCGTGACCAGGCCGCAGCGGGCGAAGTTCGACTCGATGAGGTCGTGGCTGAGGATGTGGTTCTCGGGAAAAGCCGGCCCGGTCGCCTTCTCGAACGCATCGACGTCGTACAGTCCCTTGCCGGTGTAACTGCCCGCGCCGAACAGGTCCTGATAGACGTCGGAGACCGCGGCCGAGTACGGATCGACGCCGGCCGAACCCGCGAAAATGTGGGCGAAACGCGAGCGCAGTCCGGTGTGATACAGGAAGCTGACGCGCGGCTGCAGCAACCCATAGCCGCGCACCACACGCCGTTTCGCGGGATCGAACTCGGCCTGGTTGAGCGGATGGGCCAACGTGCCGATCAGCCGCCGCGCCGCATCGCGCGGCAGATTTGTGTCGGCGTCCAGGGTCAGCACATAGCGAATGTGCGGCAGACGATCCACTGGCCCGCTGGCGGTTGTGTAGTTCGTCGAACGATTGCCGCGCAGCAGCCGGTTGAACTCGAGAAGTTTGCCGCGCTTTCGCTCCCAGCCCATCCAGCGGCCCTCGCCGGGATTCCAGAGCCGCTTGCGATGAAACAGGAAGAACCTCTCCGGCCCGTCCGGCGCGTGCCGTGCGTTGAGAGCGCGAACGCCTTCCAGCCCGGCCTGGACTAGTGCGTCGTCCTCAAGCATCGTTTCCTGAGGAGCGTCCCCGAAGTCGGTCAGCAGCGCGAAGCGCAGTTGGGGATCGGGATTCGCCAGGTAGTGCAGTTCGAGGCGTTCGAGCAGCCGGGCGGCGCTATCGGGGCGCGTGAGCATTCCGGGAATGACGACGAAGGTCGCGCAGTCGGCGGGGATGCCATCCTTGAAATCCAGCTTGGGCAACACCCGGGGCGGCAACAGGCGCGTGACCAGGAAGTGAACGACGCCGACGGCCATCTCACTCACGGGCAACAGCAAACCCAGGGCCAGCAGCAGCGTGGACCCCGTGCAGCCGCCGCCCGCCAGGGCAGTCAGCCCGGCGATCGTGGCCGTGATGAGCAACAGGATCGATCCGAAATAGACCGCGTTCGGATGCCGCAACAACCCTTCTCGGAACCAGTCGCCCCAGAGCGGACGAGAGTGGATTTCAGCCTCAAACGCGGGCCGGCCCTCGTCGATCAAATAGAAACCGACATGCCGGCGGCGTGGATCGGTCTGTCCGCTGGCCCGGTCGAGGACTCGCTGGGCCACGTCTTCCTCGGGCAGCCGCGCTCCTCGGGCGAGCTTCTCCAGCGCCCGGCGATAGCGATCGCGCGTCGCGAAGTCCTGACGGGAATAGGCGCCGGCCGGGTCCTTGCGGAGCCGCGCCTCGACAACGCTGGTTTGCTCGAAGAAATGGCTCCAGTCCAGCGCGCCGAGGAGACGCAATGTCGTGACCGCGTTGCCGATCGACACTTGATTGGCGGCCTGGCGCTGGTGTTCGCGGCGCAGGACGTCGGTCGCGCTGACACCCAGTTGAGTCAGCCAATCTTCGAGCCATTCGATGGCCGGCGCAGCAGCCCCCTGGTCGCGCAATGCTTGCAACAGGTTGACGACACACGCATCACTCAACCGCTCCGGGGGGACCACCATCATCGATGAGGAAGAGGGTTGGGCAAGTTGCTTCTTGGACCACGAGAAGGCGCATTCTCGATCCGCGCGGGTCTGGAGTAATTCGCTGGACAGCCGGCGCAAGTTCTCGACCAGCCCGAGCCGGAGCATGATCGGCACCGCCCACAGTTCGCCGATCGTGAGCGGAGCGACGGTCTGATAGGCGTGGACGAACCGGGCGATCTCGTTTTCATCAAGGCCGCTATCGGTGTGGGCGATCATTCCGAGAGCGAGGGCGAACACGCGCGGATAGCCCCTGG
Source organism: Gemmatales bacterium (assembly GCA_038240465.1). Taxonomy (GTDB): domain Bacteria; phylum Planctomycetota; class Planctomycetia; order Gemmatales; family Gemmataceae; genus JBBRIK01. The sequence continues at coordinate 64 of JBBSDR010000471.1, read as the reverse complement.
CCGCTCCCTCGGCCAGCACCGGCAACTCGGCGTAGTAGCCCGAGGGCAGGTCCTCCTTCACTTC
>JBBSDR010000470.1:0-5897 GCA_038240465.1 Gemmatales bacterium | reverse complement strand
GAGCAGGCGAGCCGCCTGCACCACGGCAGGACAAAAGAGCAGGCGAGCCGCCTGCACCACGGCAAGACAGAAAGAGCAGGCGAGACGCCTGCACCACGGCAAGACAGAAGAGCAGGCGAGCCACCTGCACCACGGCAAGACAGAAGAGCAGGCGAGACGCCTGCACCACGGGCTGGAAATCCCTCGCCTCAAGCGTGACAATGACATCAGAAACGAACCCTCATTCCTCCCGCGACAACAGCACCATGCGCATTCATCTCGATTACGGCAAGACGGGCCTCGATGTGGACCTGCCCGACGACCGCATTGTTGGCCCGCTCGCCATCCGCCCTGCTCCCCCGCTGAGCGATCCCGAGGCCGCCATCGCGCGCGTCCTCGAAGCACCGACCGGCAGCAGGCCGTTGCGCGAGATCGCCCGCGGACGCAAGAACGCCTGCATCCTCGTCTGCGACATCACTCGCCCTGTGCCGAATCGATTGATCCTGCCGCCGATGCTGCGCATCCTCGAAGAACAGGGCATCGCACGCCGGGACATCACCATCCTCGTCGCCACTGGCCTGCATCGTCCCAACGAGGGAGCCGAAGCCGAGGAACTCGTCGGTGCCGAGGTCGCCCGGAACTATCGCATCGAGAACCATCACGGCAAGGTTCGCGACGAACACGATTATCTCGGCACCACTCCGAACAGCGTTCCGGTCTGGCTGGATTCGCGCTACGTCCGGGCCGATCTGAAAATCACGACCGGCCTGATCGAGCCGCACCTGATGGCCGGCTACTCGGGCGGCCGCAAGGTCATCTGTCCGGGCATTGCCGCGCTCGAGACAGTCAAGGTCTGGCATGGGCCACGCTTCCTGAAGCATCCGAAGGCCGACTGCGGCATCGTTGAAGGCAATCCGGTCCACGAGGAGAACACGCGCATCGCCCTGATGGCCGGCTGCGATTTCATCGTCAACGTCTGCATCGACGGCCAGCGGCGCATCACCTGGGTCGGCGCCGGCGACATGATCCAGGCGTGGCAGGAGGGCGTTCGTTTCGTCGAGAACGTCGTCAAGGTAGCGCTGCCGGCGGCGTGCGATGTGGTCCTGACATCGAGCGCCGGCTATCCGCTGGACACGACGTGGTATCAGGCGATCAAGGGACTGACGGGAGCGATGCCCATCGTCAAGCAAGGAGGGACCATCATTCTCGCCGCCGGCCTGTCCGAGGGGGTCGGCAGTCCGGAGTTCCAGCAGCGAATCGCGGAATACCCCAACCTCGACCGCTTCTCCACGGTGACGGACACCGGGGCCGCTGTCTGCGAGATGGATGAATGGCAACTGCTGATGCAGGCCAAGGTGCAGGAGCGATGCCGGGTGAAGGTGGTGACACAGGGGTTGTCGCCCGAGGTGCTGCGGAGTTGCTATGTCGAGCCGGCGGCGTCGGTCGAGCAAGCGGTCGCCGAGTCGCTGGCGGAGTATGGGCCATCGGCGCGAGTCGCGGTCATTCCGAAGGGGCCGTATGTCCTGCCGTATCTGAGTTGAAAACCCACTTGCCGCTTGCGGCTTGGCGGTCTGTCCCGCCAAGCCGCAAGTGGGACCCTACGGCAGGGGCTTGATTGCAACTTCGTGTTCGAGCTGCTCCAGTTCCAGCTTTTCCTGCCACGACAGCTTGCGATAGCGCGCGTTCTTCAACTGCCCCTGTTCCTGTCGCTTCATCCAGGCGCGGCCGGACGCCAGGGCCGCTTCTGCATCCGCGGGGCGATTCAGCGCCCGGTACGTCAGCGCCAGAAAATACCAGTCCCACGCCGTTCCGTCGTCGGCATCCTTGCTCCGCGCCTCCTTCAGTTCGGTCAATGCCTCCTTCTCCTGTCCCAGCCGCAGCCGGGCCGCGCCCAGCGCCCGGGCCAACTCGGCCGCGGGCAACTGCCTCTTGACCGGCAAATCCTCGAGGAACTTCACCCACACGGCCAGGTCCGGATGCGGACCGGGAAACAGTACCGCCGGCCAGAGGACGTCACGCAAGCCGGCCTCGTCGTTCTCCGTCGTTCGCGGCGGTTGTTGCAACAGCGTCCCCAGACGCTTGCTGCGCTCCCTGTCCCAGGCCGGTCCCGGGGGCGTCACGCGCCCGGCGGCCAGCAGCGCAGCGCGGACCGCCGCGGGGTTGATCGGCAACAGATCGGCCGCCTTGCGGAAATCGACAGCGGCCTGCTGCCAGTCGCCGCGCTTGACGTGCAGGTTCGCCCGGCTGATCAGGGTGCTGGCGTTCTGTTCCTGCTCGCGCTCGATGACAATGCCGAACTCGCTCAGTGCTTCGGCAAGACGATCCTTCGTCTCGTAAAGCAGTGCGCGGGCCTTGCGCGCCGGCACATGGTCAGCACCACACTTGATCGCCTGCGTCAGACTGTCAATCGCCTTGTCGGGGTCCTCGCTCTGGAGGATCAGCCCCTGAAGGAACCACAGGCTGCCATCGTCTTCGTCGAGCTTCAGGGCAGCGCTTGCATGTTCGATCGCCTTGTCAACAGAGCCAGTGGCCACTGCCGCCAGGGCCAGGCCGCGTTCCGTCTCGGCTCCGCCGGCGTCGAGTTGACGCGCCTGGAAGAAATCCGTCTTCGCCGCCTTCCACTGTCCCAGGACAGCGTGAGCCACGCCGCGATGCTGGTGCAGGGCGCCGAGCCAATCCTTGTCGTCCAGTGTCTTGCCCGGTTCGTCGAGCATGTCCGTCAATTCGGCCAGCCAGGGCTGCCACTGCTTTTGCCGGTCGTAACTCTCTTGCGGATCGCGGCGAAACGTCTTCGAGAAATACGGCCGCAGCATCAGGTCCAGCCCGAGATCGATGCCCTTGCGATAAGCGTCGCGCGCCGCTCCCGTCTCATCCAGCCGGCCCTGGAGCAGGCTGACGCGCATCCATAGGCTGCCGTTGCCGGGATCGCGTTCGGCGGCGGCCTCGAAGTCGGCCAGCGCCTGCTGCCATTTGCCGGCCTCGAAGTAGACCCGGCCGCGCCGCTCCCGGTGATGCGACTCCGCCGGCTGGCTGGCAACCAGGGCGTCCAGGTCCTTGAGGGCCGCCTCGTCCTGGCCGAGTTTCAGAAGGGCCGAAGCGCGCCGGGCCAGCAGATCGAACCGCTCCGGCACCAGCCGCAGGACGCGATCGAGATGGAACAGCACCGCTTGCCAGCGGCCGGCCTTCTCGCAGTCCGTGGCCTGGGCCAGATGCCAGTTCCTCACCTCGTCGGGTCGAAGCGCAAACTCCTCCGGTACGGTCTCTTTCACCTCCGCGTAGAGGCGAGCCAGTTCGGCCGGCTCCAGCGACTTGAGGGTCTCGGTACGAGAGTCGATGTCCTGGGCGGCGAGCAAACTCGCCAGATGTCGCAGGGACTCGACCGGCCGTCGATCGCGCTGCGGCAGCGTCCACAGGTGCGCCTTGCCGTCGCGTCCAGCCAGGGCAAGGTGTTTCCCATCGGGACTCAGGCTGGCGGCATGGACGAACGTCCCCAGGCGGATCGCGGGGGTCAACGGTTCGCTGGTCTGGGTGTCCCAGAGACGAAGGATGCCATCCTTCAGCACTGTGATTGCTTGCCGGCCATTGGCGGTCGCGGTCGCCAGGCGCAGCGGTCCGCCCGGTTGGAAGGGAGGACCCTGGACCTTGCCCGAGTCCACGTCCCAGACCTGGCAGATGTTCTCCAGGCTGACGGTCAGCAGCCAGCGAGCAGCCGCGCTGAGATGAGCGGCACGATACTCCCGGCCTTGCTTCTCTTCCGGCAGGCTCAGGATGAGCTTGTTGTCCTCACAGTTCCAGACGCGCAGGCCGAACCGCCCTGTGGCCGCCAGACGCGACTCCGGCAGAAATCGCAAAGAGGTGAAGCCGCTCAACTCCGTGAATTCGTGGAGCTTGTTGCCGCCCGGGAGATCCCAGAGGCGGATGGTCTGGTCCTTGTCGGCCGTGGCGACGCGCCGGCCATCCGCTGAGAAAGCCGCCTGGCGCAGGAACAGATTGTCGTCGTGACGAATCGAGGCGACGTCCCGGTTCAGGGTCAAGTCAAACAGGTTGGCTCGCTCGGCGTAGACCAGCAGCGCCCGGTTCGCATCGGGACTCAGCCGTGCCAGGTGAACGCCGGAGCGATTGCCGAGGTTGGCCCCCAGCGGCCGGACGAGTGGCTCGCCGCTGTCGAGGTCCCAGATGCGTGCGCTCTTCTCGCTCAGGGTCAGCGCCCGCGTCCCGGCCCGGCTCCATTCGACCGCCGTCACCGGAGCGGCATGACGCAGGGATGCGCCGAGTTGTTTGCCGCTGGCCATGTCCCAGACGCGCGCCGTCCCATCCTCGCTGCCGGTCAATACCCGGGCGCCATCGGGACTGAACGCGATGGACCGGACCGGACCCTCATGGACCAGAACACGCGCCGGCGAGGTCAGCCGGGCCAGGTCCCAGATGCGGATCGATCCGCCCCGCGCGCGCGTAAGGACGCGGCGGCCATCGGCGCTCCAGGCGGCCGTCGCCACAGGGTCAGCGTGGCGCAGCGGCGGCGTGGCCGGCTGGCTCGTGAGCAAGTCCCAGACCCGAGCCGAACCCTCGTCGCTGACGGTCAGCAGCCAGCGCTCGTCGGGGCTGAACCAGCCATCACGCACGGCGCCGCCGTGTTCCAGCCACTCGCTAGCCGGTTCGCCATTCTTCGACTTCCAGACCCGGGCGCGGGTATCGTCGCTGATCACCAGAAGCCGTTCGCCGCTGGAGTCGAAGCGGAAACGTTTCACCGGGCCGGTATGGATGGAGGATTCGAGCCAGCGCTGGCGTTTGTCGGCATCGACATCCCATACTATGGGCGTGCGCGAATCGCTGGCGCAGGCGACACGCTCGCCGCTATCGTCGAGAACGGCGACAGGCAGCGTCGGGATTTTTGCGGCCAAAACGCGGCCGTTGTCCGTGTTGAGAAGGAACGTCGTGTCGGGCGTGTTCACCAGCAGCCGCTCGCCGGATGCGCTCATCTGGGCCGAGGAGTTCTCGTCCCATTTTTCGAGCTTCAATGGTGTATCGTTCACGAGCCGGCCGTTCTGAAGCGACCAGAGCCAGCCGTGGTTCAACGTCTCTCCCGGAAACGCGGCGAAGAGACGCCGTGCCTGCCTGTCGGCCACCCAGAACTTGAGACGAAAGTTCGGCGTCAGTTCGGCAGGAACTTGAAGGCGCAGCCGTTCGCGGTTCGTGTTGACGTCCCACAGGCGCAGGCTGCCGTCGGTGTGGCGTACCAGGGCAAGCCGGCCATCATCGCTGAAGAACTGCTCGCTCACCTTGGGGGTAGGAGTGAAGGAGATCGGGACCTCGGCCCCCGAGTCGATACGCCAGCGGCCGATGCGCTTCTGGAGAGTGTCCATGCCGCGCAACGTCAGTCCATCGTCGTCGAACCAGATTCGATCGACCCACGCCGGGACGTGCTGGAACTGAACCAGGCGCGGGCAGTCGCTGAGCAGGGTGGCGATGCGGAGGCGCAGCACTTCCTGAGCGGTGCTGGTCTCGCCGGTATCAGCGTCCAGAGCGGTCTCGCGCTCCAGGGCGTCGGTGGTCCAGACGAGGGCGCGGAAGTAGTCGCCGGCGTCGATGAGACGGGCGCCGGTCGCCGCCGACAGGCGTGCCACTTGCCGGCTGACCTCGCGTTTCTGTGCCAGCGCCAAGGCGGCTTGCCGGCTGGCCTCTTTTTCGGCGATGACAGCCAGTGTGCGCGACTCTTCCGCCCTGGCACGCGACTCTTCCGCCACACAGTAGAGCAGATAATACCTCAGGGCCGCCACCATGAGCACCAACACGAAGAGGCAAGAAAGCAGCACGAGCGCGGCGGCCAGGGGCTTGCGTTTGCCCCAGCGCCAGACCTGGCCGGCTGTGCCGATCGGCCGGGCCACGACGGGCCTGCCTTCGAGCCAGCGGCGCAGGTC
>JBBSDR010000469.1:0-5909 GCA_038240465.1 Gemmatales bacterium | reverse complement strand
GTCCTCGTTGAAGCGGAAGTACACTGCGCTGCCGATCACTTGCGGAAAGTAGTTCGCGCGCACCGCCTTGGTGGCGTATCCCTTGCCCTCGACGTTCAGGGCGGCCAAGGAGAGTAACTTGCTATTGGCGACGACCCGGGCCTTCGCGTCGTCGAGAGTGAGGCGCTGAACGGCCGGCAGGAAGATCGGCGGAGGAATCGACGAGGATGGAGGGGGTGCCGCATCGAGCGTTGACAATAGGCCGGCGGAAGTCAGGGTCAGCATCATCGCCAACGTGGCGGAAACGTGAGCCATTCTCATTCGTCCTCGGGAATGCAGTTGCATAAGCTCCTCGCTGGCCTCGTCCGGTAAGGCTTTTCAATGTGTCTCGTCCCTGCTTGGGACGTAGGATAATTCGACCTCAGTTCGCGGTACGATCTATTCAAATTGCGCGAGTTTAGGTGACGACGCTCGTCCGTAGAGCTATATCCTTGCCGAAGTTGCGGATCGGAGGGATTAACAGGGGAAAAGACCATGCTGAAACCGGTTCTGGACGTCACGATCCCGATCCTGGCCTTCCTGCTCATGACCGTCGAGGCGGAAAGGCGTCAGCCCCCGCACGAAACTGTGCGCGCGTCGGTCTCATCGACCGATGCGTCGTCCGCGCCGTGACGCTCTCCCGAGCGGGCCACCCCGGATTCACGGTCCACGATCGCTTGCCTGAAGAGTTCCGACACCGGCAACAACCTGGCCGTTCCGCGCATCAGACCGGCGGGGGATTTCTCTCCGCGAAGCCGCGCTGGTGCCAGTACGGATATGCCAGCGGCGTGGTGCTTGCGGCATCAAGCCGGCCCACCTGCTCAGCCGTCAGGTCCCAGCCAACCGCACCGAGGTTCTGCTTCAACTGCTCCTCATTCCGCGCCCCGACGATGACATTGGCGACCGTGGGCCTCTGGAGCAGCCAGTTCAGCGCGACCTGCGGCACCGTCTTGCTTGTCTCTCTTGCGACCTCGTCGAGGACATCGACGACGCGGTAAAGATATTCTTCGGGAACCTGGGGGCCGATGTCGGTCACGAGCTTGCTCTGGAGGCGGCTGTTCGGCGGCAAGGGTTGGCCGCGGCGGATCTTGCCTGTGAGCCTTCCCCAACCGAGCGGACTCCAGACGACTGCGCTAACTCTCTGATCGAGACCCAGCGGCATCAACTCCCATTCATAGTCGCGGCCGACCAGCGAGTAGTACGCCTGGTGAGCGACGTACCGGGTCAGACCGTACCTCTCGGACACGGCCAGCGACTTCATCAGGTGCCAGCCCGAGAAGTTCGAGCAGCCGATGTAACGGATCTTGCCGGCACGAACCATGTCATCGAGGGTGGTCAGCGCCTCCTCTACAGGCGTCAGGGCATCGAAGCCATGCAACTGATAGAGATCGATATAATCGGTGTTCAGCCGCCGCAGGCTCGCCTCGATGGCCTGGCGCAGGTGGAAACGCGATGAACCCACATCGTTGGGGCCGGGACCAGCGCGGAAGGTCCCCTTGGTGGATACGATCACCTTGTCACGGCGTCCCTTGATCGACTGACCCAGGATCTCCTCGGCCATGCCGTTGGAGTAGATGTCGGCCGAGTCGAACATGGTGAGGCCAGCATCGAGACAGACATCGACAAGCCGTGAGGCTTCGGCGACGTCACTGGCGCCCCAGGCCTTGAAGAACTCGTTGCCGCCGCCGAAGGTGCCGGTGCCAAGGCTCAAGACGGGCACCTTGAAACCCGACCCACCAAGTTGTCTGTACTCCATGCTCGCTACTCCTGATGGGTGGACCCCTCATCCGGCAGATGCAGACTATGCTCAGCACTTCTGGAATGTTAGCAAGTCGCGATGAAGCGTTGCCATTTTCGCAGGCTCAGTCTGTCCTTGCTGCGAACTCGGCGGCGATTTGCACGGTCTGGAAGTGGATATCGACCATGTCGTGGACGTCCTTTGCGTAGCCGCCGGCCATACTCACGGCGACCGGCAAGCCCTTGCTCCGGCACTGCTCGAAGACCAGCCGATCGCGCAAGGCCAGGCCCGCCTTTGTCACCTTGAGCCGGCCCAGGCGGTCGCCCTCGAAGGGATCAGCCCCTGCCAGGTAGAGAGCCAGGTCCGCCTCTGCTCGCTCCAGCGCTTCGCGGAGTCCCCGCTCCAGCCCTTCCATGTAGACGTCATCGGTCGCGCCGTCGTTGAGTTCGACATCGAGATCGCTCTGTTCCTTTCGCGCCGGGAAATTCCGGGCGCCGTGGATGGAGAAGGTAAACACGCTGGGATCGTCGCGGAAAATGGCGGCGGTGCCGTTGCCCTGATGGACGTCGCAATCGAGGATGACGACGCGGCGGACCAGTCCCTCGGCCTGCATGGTGCACGCAGCGATGGCGCTGTCGTTGAGGACGCAGTAGCCCTCTCCCGCGTCGGCAAAAGCATGATGGGTGCCGCCGGCCAGGTTGACCGCAATACCATCAGCCAGGGCTGCACGACAGGCCGCGATGGTCGCGCCAGAGGAGCGGCGCGAGCGCTCAACCATCGGCTCCGACCACGGGAAACCGATGCGTTTGATCTCCGCGGCGGTCAACAACCCCTCTCGGAAGCGCTCGTAATAGTCGCGCGTGTGGACACGCAGGATTTGCTCCTCGGTTGCGGGGTCTGGGATGCACAACTTGCCGAGATTGGCCGCCTTGACGCGCTGCCGCAGCAGGGAATACTTCTCCATCGGGAAGCGATGCCCTTCGGGCAGAGGCAGAACATACTGATCGCAGTAGAAGATCTTCATGCAGGTTCATGTTACCAACCGAGACGCGCCAACATCGTTGGGAGGACACGGCCCTGACGATCAGCTCGACCCCGCGCTGGGGTGTCGAGGCTGTTGTGGCGATCGTGAGGTTGCGGGAGGTCCCCGAGAGCCTTGCCTTCAGCCTGCGCTTTCCGGACGGAGTACTGGCCCACTGTGATTGCAGCTTCGCCAGCGCGGAGAGCCGCCGCTACCGCGTCTACTGCGCTGAGGGGCTCATCGATCTGGCCCCAGCCTTCAGCTATCGCGGATTGCGGCTGTGCCTCACCCAGAAAGAGCGGCACGAAGAGGTGCGGCTGCGGGAGGTCGATCACTTCGCAGCCGAGATGGATCACTTCTCCCAGTGTATCCGGAGCGACCGGGACGCGCGCACTCCGGGTGAGGAAGGGCTGGCCGACATGCGCGTCATGGCCGCCATTGAGGAGGCCGCGCGCACGGGCAAACCCGTTCGCGTCAGCAAGTGAGGGCTGTCATGCACCCCCGGAGACGGTCCCTGTAGGGCGCAACGCTCTTTGTCCTTCTCACTTGTCCTGTGCTCGCCTTCGGGCAGTCTCAGGAGGATGAGAACTACATCCGCTGGCTCGAAGATCGGTCCATGCTCCACCAGGCCGCGCGCCATGCTCGCGCCGTTTCCGGCTCCGGCATTCAGTGGCTGGATCGCTATGCCAAACCCCAGCCGCGCGAGGCCGTCCGTCAGGCCTCCGTCTGGCTGCTCGACTACCCCGGCTCAGTCATCACGAAACCCGGCCAGTCGATCGTCGCTACCTGGGCCGATGCCGAACGCTGGCAAGCCCTGCAGTCGCTCGGCATCGAACTGCTGCACACTGGCCCCGTGAAGCGGGCCGGCGCCATCGTCGGCCGGAAGTTCACGCCGACCATCGACGGCTGGTTCGATCCGATCGGCCTGGACATCGCCCCGGAGCTTGGGACCGAGGAGAAGTTTCGCCGGCTGGGGCGCCAGGCCAGGCAACATGGGGCGCTCATTGCTACCGGCCTGGTGCCTTTGCCTACCGGCAAGGGCGCTGACTTCCTGCTGGCCCAGAGGGCCTACCGCGATTACCCCGGCATGTACACGATTGTCGAGATTCGCAAGGAGGACTGGGGCCTGCTGCCGAAGGTTGATACGGCCGGGAAGCCAGCCCTGGTGTCGAAGCCCACGGCGCAAGAGTTGACGAGGAAAAAGTATCTTCCCGGCCCCTTTTCCTCTGCGCAAGGCCGTCCCAGAAGTACGCCAAGGCTCTCAAGTCCCGGTCTTAGATTGGTCAAGAAACGCCTTCGGCCTTGATGATAACGGCTGTCAGGTCGTCTTCAATGCGGTGTTCGGAGAAGTCAACCACAGCGTCGAAAAGTGCTTCCAAGATTTCATCTGGCGTCTCTTGCTGGTGCTTCCGAACGATACCGAGAGTGCATTCCAAGCCGAAAGGGTTCCCAGCCGATGAACCTGCCTCCACGATCCCATCGGTATACAGAAAGACCAGTTCACCCGGCTCCAAGGTAAGCGCTGGCCCCGTTGGAAACTCGCTGGCTGAGTCGATCCCTAGAAGGCCACCTGTGCTGGCGAGAACCGCCTTGACCTTACCTTTGTGGTCCAGAACGTAGCCGGGACAATGCCCAGCATTGGTATAGAGCAGGGAGCGGCTGCGAGGATCGAGTTGCACGAGCAGGAGCGTTACGAAGTGCTCGGTTACGAGGTCAGCAACCAGGAGAGCCGACCGCACCTGGCGGTCGAAGACCTCGGTGCCCGTGCAGGCAATTTCCTTCGTTGTGCGGTGTGGTTGGATGGCAGGCATGGGTGTCTCCAGACAGTGTTTTCTTCGCATTCAGCATACCGCCCGCCGGTGGTCTTGTCACGTTCACCGGTTGCTTCAGTTTGATCTCCTCAAGGTGAACAAAGCGTCAGAAACCGTTTCCAACTAAATTGAATTGAAAACGGTTCCACTTGGATACGGTTCCTGGCACCTTTCTCGGGCTCCCCCCGCCGACGTGGTGCTACCGCCAGGACTGACGATTCCTGCCAGCGACCATGCCCAGTTGGTTGCCTGCAATGATCGTGACTTCGGGTTTTTGCGTGTGACCGTGGACCTGAACCAGAAGACCTTGACGGGCGAATTCTTCGCGGCGTACAGCGAGAGTCACGACCCGGCAGGGCTGCCGGCGCTGTTCGACTCGTTCACTCTCGATCTCCGGGCGCATACCCTTCGTTGAACAGGTGCGCCGCGGCCTGGAAGCTAGAGAAAGGGGTCGCACCCCGAACAATTTGGATCGGGGTGCGACCCCTTTTCCTTTGTGGCCGGGTGAAGCGGTCAGGCCGAAGCGGTGTCGTCGCGCCGGGCTTTGCGCGCCCGCCACCGTGCGAAGAGTCCAATACCGCCCGCGGCGGTCAGGGCCACCGCGAGCCAAACCGGGCTGAAGTTCATCGGTAGCAGAGCGGCGACCGGGGCGGAGGGTGCGGCGGATGCCACCGGATCATCCTCGGCCCCCAACTCGGTCACCGGAGGAGCAGTCCGCTCCGGCCGGTGCCACTCACCCTCCAGCGCCCGGAACGCCGCCTTCTGGAGCGCCCCGTCATCCCGCGCGGCGATCACTTCAGTGAGGTTAGTGTAGGACTGGCCCGGTCTGGTGCCGAACGGTGCCCATTTCTCCAGGTCTAGTGGTTCACCACGGAAGGTCAGTCCGGCCAGTTCGACCGTGGCCCGGAGCCACGCCTTCTTCACCTTCGCCCGTATACCGGTCCGGATCGGGAGGTCCCCAAAGGCGTAAATATCTTCATACTCGATGTCCTGCACCACCACGTTGAACTGCTCGGTCGGCTCGTCGGCGTGTCCAGCTTCCGCGCTCGTGATCTTATAACCCGGCACCAGCGTCTTGCCGGCCGGGTACAACTTCGTGACCTTATAAGCGGACCGCCACGCGGATGCGCCTGGCGGGAATACCCACTCAGTGGTGAAGCCCATTTCTATCGCCGGTTGGCGGTCTGTGAACCTCCCCACGAATGGTGGACACCCAGTTAAGAGTGTAAACTCACTCTTAGGAGGTCCACGATGACAAAAGCACGACGCACATTCACGCACGAGTTCAAGATCGCCGCGGTCCAGCTCGTCACCGACAAAG